>NZ_JACVTT010000040.1:0-39833 GCF_016624665.1 Stenotrophomonas sp. S39
CCTGTTCCGCGTACTTCACAGGATGTGAACGAACGCGGAAACCTCCTCCCCCCCAGGACCCCTTGTTCGCATGCGCATCCTGCTTGCCCGTCACGGCGAAACGCCGTGGAACGCCGAAGGCCGCTACCAGGGCCAGATCGACATCCCGCTTTCGCCCATCGGCGAAGCCCAGGCCCAGGCCCTGGGCGCCCGTCTCGCTTCGGTGGACATCACCCGTGCCGTGGCGTCGCCGCTGTCGCGCGCCCAGCTGACCGCCCAGCTCGCCCTCGGCGCCGACCGCGCCGGCATGCTGCAGACCGAGCCGGACCTGCAGGAAATCGCCCACGGTGAGTGGGAAGGCCTGCTGGCCAGCGAGATCAACGAAAAAGACCCGTCGCGCCTGAAGGCCTGGCGCGAGGAACCCGATACCGTGCTGATGCCCGGCGGCGAATCGCTGCGCCTGGTGCTCGAGCGCAGCTGGCGCGGCCTGGCCCGTGCCGCCGAAGGCCTCGGCGAGCATGACACCCTGCTGGTGGTCGCCCATGACGCGGTCAACCGGGTGATCCTGTGCAAGGTGCTGGGCCTGCCGATTTCCCGCCTGTGGACCTTCCGCCAGGCCCCGACCACCCTGAACCTGCTCGAAGGCGCCGACCTGGACAGCCTGGAAGTGGTGCGCCTGAACGACTGCGCCCACCACACGCCGTTCTTCGGCGAAGCCAAGCACCGCGCGCTCTGATCCCGAACCACCTGCTTCTGCTGGAACCCCTGCCGTGACGAACACCCCGACCACCCTGGCCGACTGGCTGGACTACATCGAACGCCAGCACCCGGCGACCATCGACATGGGCCTGGAGCGCGTGCGCGCCGTGGCCACCGCGATGGGCCTGGGTGCGCCGGCCAAGCGCACCATCGTGGTCGGGGGCACCAACGGCAAGGGTTCCACGGTGGCGTTCATCGAGGCCATCGGCCGTGCGGCCGGCTGGAAGGTCGGCGCGTACACCTCGCCGCACCTGCTGCGCTACAACGAGCGGGTGCGCATCGATGGCCAGGACGTGGAGGACGCCGCGCTGGTCGCGGCGTTCAACACGGTGGAAGCCGCGCGCGGTGGAATCACCCTGACCTATTTCGAGTACGGCACCCTGGCCGCGCTGCAGCTGTTTGCCGATGCCGGGCTGGACCTGGCCGTGCTGGAAGTAGGCCTGGGCGGGCGCCTGGATGCGGTCAACATCATCGATGCCGATGTTTCGGTCATCACCACCGTGGACATCGACCATGCCGAGTGGCTGGGCGAGGACCGCGAGGCGATCGGCGCCGAGAAGGCCGGCATCATCCGCGGCTGGAAGCCGGTGATCCTGGGCGAGACCGACCCGCCGTCCAGCGTGCTGGATCGGGCCTATCGGCTGGGTGCCAACGCCATCCGCGGCGGCAGCGATTATTTCTACGAGCCGATCGATGCCCAGCGCTGGCGCTGGCGCGATGTCGGCCTGCGCATGGAACTGCCAACCCCGTCGCTGGCCGCTCCGATCCAGCTGGCCAATGCCGGTGCTGCCATCGCCGCACTGCGCGCGCTGGACCGGCCGGTGCCGCGTGCGGCCTGGGCCGCCGGCATCGCCGCCGCGCGCATCGCTGGCCGCATGCAGGCCTTCGAGCGTGATGGCGTGCAGATCCGCGTGGACGTCGGCCACAACCCGCAGGCCGCAGGCCAGCTGGCCCGCGCGCTGAACGCCGAAGTGGCGCCGGGCCGCACCCTGGCGGTGTACGCGGCGCTGCAGGACAAGGACGCCGCAGGCGTGGTGCAGGCGCTGCAGGACAGCGTCGCGCAGTGGACCCTGGCGGGGCTGGAAGGCCCGCGTGGGCAGAGCGCGCAGCAGTTGCAGGCACGTCTGGCCGATACCCCGGCCGCGACGGCCGCGCTGGCCGACAGCGTCGAGCAGGCGCTGCAGCAGGCGTTGGCCCAGGCCCAGCGCGGCGACCGGGTGCTGGTGTTCGGTTCGTTCCACACCGCAGCGGCGGCGTTGCAGTGGCTGCAGGACCACCCCTGATCCACGTTCAGCCAGCGCCGACGCCGTTCGTCCCGGCACCCGTATAATCGACCCATCTCCAGCCTGTCGCCTGCCTCACGTGGATACGCCCCTGAAACAGCGTCTGATTGGTGCCATCGTCCTGGTGGCCTTGGCCGTGATTTTCCTGCCGATGCTGGTCAAGGGGCCTGCCCCGGACAGCGGCGTGGCCAATGTGCCCATCGCCGCGCCCGACGCGCCGGCCGATGGCCAGTTCGAAACCCGTGAGCTGCCGCTGGTCGCCCCGGCCGGGGGCGCCACCGGCCTGCAGAGCGGCCAGGCCAAGCCGGTCGAGGACGCCGCTGCGCCGGCGACCCCGCCCACCGTGGATACCTCGCCAGCCGTTGCCGCCGGCAACTACGCCGTCACCTTCGGTGCCTACGGCAGCCAGGCCGACGCCGATGCGGTCATCGCCTACCTGAAGCGTTCGCAGCTGCCGGGCTTCACCGAAACCGCCTCCATCAACGGTCGCCCGGCCTGGCGCGTGCGCGTGGGGCCGTATGCCGACCGCGCGCAGGCCGAAGCCGCGCGCCTGCAGGCGGTGAAGGTCCGCGGTGACGTCAAGGCAGAAGTCATCACCCTGGATGCCAGCACCGCGCCGTCTTCGGCCGTGGCTGCCACCCCGGCCGCGCCCAGCGCCAGCACGCCGGTTGCTGCACCGTCGCCGTCGGCTGCCGCCAACCCGGTACGCAGCGAAAGCCTGCCGGCCAGCACCCCGGCCGCCGCCACGCCGCCGGCCCCCAAGCCGGAAGCCCCCAAGCCGCAGCCCAAGCCTGAACCGGCCAAGCCGCAGCCGAAGCCGGAAGCAACGGCCAGCAAGCCCGAAGCCCCGGCGACGCCGGCAGCCCCGGCTGCCAGCGGCATCGGCTTTGCCGTGCAGCTGGGGGCATTTGGCCAGGCCAACGATGCCAATGCGCTGCGCGACAAGGTCCGCGCCGCCGGTTTCAGCGCCTTCGTCGAGCAGGTCCGCACCGAAAAGGGCACCCTGCACCGCGTGCGCGTCGGGCCGGTGGCCAACCGCGCCGACGCCGAGCAGCTGAAGGCGCAGGTCGCCGCCAAGGTCGGCGTGGCCGGCATGGTCCGACCACACCCATGATCCGGCCGATCGCCCGCCGTAAGCAGGAGGGGGCGAGGTGATCGACATCGTGCTGGGCGTGCTGATTGCCGCCTCGGTGCTGTTCGGCCTGATGCGTGGCTTCATCGGCACCGTCGTCGCCCTGCTGTCCTGGCTGCTTGCGGCCTGGGCCGCCTTCACCTTCGGCAGTGAGGCTGCACACGCGTGGGCCGCGCCGCAGCCGCCCGGCAGTGGCCACTACCTGGCCGGTTACCTGGGCGTCTTCATCGCAACGGTGGTGGTGGTCGGCCTGCTGGGCCTGCTGCTCAAGGCCGCCATCAAGCTGACCCTGCTGGGCGGCGTGGATCGCCTGCTCGGCGGCGCGCTGGGCCTGCTGCGCGGGCTGCTGCTGGCCAGCGTGCTGCTGCTGCTGGCGGGCTTCACTGCGTTGCCGGGCGAGCCGTCGTGGCAGCAGTCACAGCTGCGGCCGCTGCTGCAGCCGGCCGTCGCCTGGATGCAGGCGCAGCTGCCGGCCTGGGGGGAGGGCCTGCCGCTGGATGGCCTGCTGCCCGACCATCTGCCCTTGCCCCTGCCGGAAAACGCCCCATCTGCTGTGCAGGTGTTGGGCAAGCCGGGCATCACAGGCGATAATGGCGTCCTCAACGAGGTAGTGGCGGGCGGCGGATGGCCGCGGCCCGTGGACGCACAGCAGGAGCCCGTCGCGGCTTCGGCACTGCCCAGCAGCATCGAGCCGGCGCCCGAGCGTCCGGCACGGCCCGCGCCCGCTGCGGGCGGAACCCCAGGCCAGGTACGGCCACCTTCCTTGTAACTGGGCACGGCCCAGCGGAGACCTCGCACCATGTGTGGCATCGTCGGAATCGTCGGCAACCAGAACGTCGCCGGGCAGTTGTATGACGGCTTGACCGTCCTCCAGCATCGCGGCCAGGACGCGGCAGGCATCGCCACCGCCAGCGGCAGCCGCCTGCGGGTGCAGAAGGCCACCGGCCTGGTCCGCGACGTGTTCGACGCCCGCACCATGTCCACCCTCGAAGGCAACATCGGCATCGCCCACGTGCGTTACCCGACCGCGGGTTCGGAAGGCATGGACGAAGCGCAGCCGTTCTACGTCAATTCGCCCTACGGCATCGCGCTGGCCCACAACGGCAACCTGATCAACACCGAAGACCTGCGGCGCCAGGTGTTCGAGCAGGACCGCCGCAACGTCAACACCGATTCGGACAGCGAAGTGCTGCTGAACGTGTTTGCCTACGAACTGGAACAGCAGCGCCAGCTCAGCCCGGAAGCGGCGATCCGTGCCGTGGCCGGCGTGCACCGCCGCTGCAAGGGCGGCTATGCGGTGGTCAGCGTGGTGCTGGGCCTGGGCCTGGTCGCCTTCCGCGACCCGCATGGCATTCGCCCGCTGGTGCTGGGCAAGCGCAGCCACGCCGAAGGCGACGAATACATCGTGGCGTCCGAATCGGCGGCGCTGGACGTGCTGGGCTTCCAGCGCGTGCGCGACGTGCAGCCGGGCGAAGCCCTGGTGATCACCGCGCGCGGCGAGCTGTTCTCGGAAATCTGCGCCGAGCCGGCCGAGCACACCCCGTGCATCTTCGAATACGTGTACTTCGCACGCCCGGATTCGATGATCGACAACGTCTCGGTGCACAAGGCGCGCATGCGCATGGGCATCAAGCTGGGCGAGAAGATCCTGCGCCTGCGCCCGGACCACGACATCGACACCATCATCCCGATCCCGGACACCTCGCGCGATGCCGCGCTGGAAATCTCCAACGTGCTCGGCGTGAAGTACCGCGAAGGCTTCATCAAGAACCGCTATATCGGCCGCACCTTCATCATGCCGGGGCAGGGTGAGCGGGTGAAGTCGGTGCGCCGCAAGCTCAACCCGATCCACCTGGAGTTCCGCAACCGCGTGGTGCTGCTGGTGGACGACTCGATCGTGCGCGGCACCACCAGCCAGCAGATCGTGCAGATGGCCCGCGATGCGGGCGCGCGCAAGGTCTACCTGGCCAGCGCCGCGCCGCCGGTGCGCTTCCCCAACATCTACGGCATCGACATGCCGGCAGCCGAGGAGCTGGTGGCGCACAACCGCACGGTGGAAGAGATCGAAGCCCACCTGGGCTGCGACTGGCTGATCTACCAGGACATCGAGGACATGGAAGCGGCGGTGAGCGAGGGCAATCCGGCGCTGCGCAATTTCGATTCGTCCTGCTTCAACGGCCATTACCCGACGGGCATCGAGCCGGGCTACTTCGAGCGCATCCAGCAGCTGCGTTCGGACGACGCCAAGCACAAGCGCCGCGCCTGAGGTACAGCCGTGGTCGATGTGCCCGACGTCGGTGGCGACCTGCTGCGCGCTGCGCAGCAGTGCCTGGCCGAAGCCGACCCGCTGCGCAAGGTGGCGCTGACCCAGGCCTACGCGGCGGCGTTCCGCGCCGGGCGCCTGAAGGTGGCCGCCGACGCGCCGCCGCCTGAAGCGATCCGCATGCCCGGCCGCCCCGCGCGGCTGGTACTGGTGCACCCGCGGCAGGTGCCGCGGCGTGGGCTGGGCGGGGTGGAAGGCCGCGCCGCCTTCATCCACGCCATTGCCCACATCGAACTGAATGCGATCGACCTGGCCTGGGATGCGGTGTATCGCTTCCGCGGCCTGCCCGCGGCGTTCCATGCCGACTGGGTCAGCTGCGCCGACGATGAGTCGCGGCACTTCCTGCTGCTGCGCGAGCGGCTGCAGGTGCATGGCCACGAGTACGCCGATTTCCCCGCGCACAACGGCCTGTGGGAGATGTGCGAGAAGACCGCGCATGACGGCCTGGCACGCATGGCGCTGGTGCCGCGGGTACTGGAAGCGCGTGGGCTGGACGTGACGCCCGGCATGATCGAGAAGCTGCGCAATGTCGGCGACGCTGAAACCGCCGATGTGCTGGAAGTGATCCTGCGCGAGGAAGTCGCGCATGTTGCTGCCGGTTCGCGCTGGTACCGCTGGTACTGCGAACGCGCCGGCGTCGAGCCGCGCGCACGCTTCAAGGAACTGCTGCTGGAATATGCCGGCGGCTACCTGCACGGTCCCTTCAATCTGGAAGCGCGCCTGCTGGCAGGCTTCGACGCCGACGAGTTGGCCAACCTGATCGAACAGGCGGGTTGATCACGCCGCTGGCGCCATCCACGCATGGCGTGGATCTACTTCAGGCACCGGGCCGCGATGCGCGTCACGCGCCGGGTCGCGGGTTGATCCACGCCATGCGTGGATGCACGTCACGCGCCGGGCCGCGGGTTGATCCACGCCATGCGTGGATGCACGTAACGCGCCGGGCCGCGGGTCGATCCACGCCATGCGTGGATGCGCGTCACGCGCCGGGTCGCGGGTCGATCCACGCCATGCGTGGATGCACGTCACGCGCCGGGTCGCGGGTAGATCCACGCCGCGCGTGGATACACGTAACCCATCGGGCGGCGGGTAGATCCACGCCACGCGTGGATACACGTCACGCGCCGGGTCGCGGGTAGATCCACGCCATGCGTGGATGCGCGTCACGCGTTGGGTCGCGGGTCGATCCACGCCATGCGTGGATGCACGTCACGCGCCGGGCCGCGGGTAGATCCACGCCATGTGTGGATACACGCCACGCACCGGGTCGCGGGTAGATCCACGCCATGCGTGGATGCACGTCACGCGTTGGGCAACACCACGCGCTTGCCGTCCACCGTCGGCCGGTTGATGTAGAACAGGCCGGGTCCGGGCCGGTACGGCAACTCGCTCACGCCGGCATCGGCCGCGTAGGTCAGCGCGGTGTCGCCCAGTGCATCGAAGTTCCAGTGCGCCGACTGCATCAGGTAGCGGCGGCGCAGCAGTGCTTCCTGGGTCGGGGTCAGTGCCTGTCCCTCCAGCAAGCGCCGTGCGATCGGCTGCAGGTTGGCAGGCAGCGCCCAGTCCGCCACGTCGGCCGCCTCGGCCGTCCACTGCACGCCGGCTTCTCTGGCCTGCCGCTGCATCACCTGCAGGCCGATCAGCTGGTAGCGCCAGTCGATGGGCCGGCGCAGCACCACCGCTGCGGTCACGTACAGCACGGGGCTCAGCAGTACGCTGCGGCTGCCGGCACGGCGCTGCTGCTGCCACTGGTGCCAGACATCCACCCACACTTCTTTCTCGTCCAGGCCCAGCTGCTGCCGCCAGCGTTCGGCATCGGCCTGCGCTTCGGCGTACACCGTGGTCGCCTGCAGCTGCGCCAGCGAGGGCGTCTGGTAGTCGGGCACCGGTGGGCGTCGCAGCTGCTGCCGGTGCGGCCGGCTCAGCAGTTTCGGCCCTTCCTCGGTCTGGTCGTAGCCGCCGCCGATGTTGGCATGCACGCCGGGCAGCACGATCTCGGCATGCGTCGGTGCCACCGTGGTCAGCGGGTAGTGCTGGCGGTGTTCATCGCGGGCCACCAGCTGCACCACGCGGCCGGCGATGCCGGCAGGCAGGGCCAGCTGCGGCCGCTCATCGGCACGGCCACCGTTGACCGCCACCACGGTGTCGAACAGGCCGATGAAGCGCAGCGCCGGGCGCTGTACCGCGAAATCCACCGCGCACACGAGGCCCGCCTGCTGCAGCAGCTGTCGCCAGCGCGCGCCGTCCCAGCCGTGCAGCTGGTTGGCGACATCGCGTGCGGCCGCCGCGCCACGCGAGTAACCGAACAGGTCCACCTGCACGCTGTGCAGCGGGGTACGCCGCTGCGCGGCAAGCGCGGCCAGGGCAGCCGGCAGCAGCACCTGCAGCGCGCGCTGGACCTTGGCGCGCACGCCGCTGGCACCCACGCCGAAGGCCAGCCCGATCAGGTCGTCCTCGGCGTCATCGCGGGTGCCGACACCTTCGATGTAGATCGCCAGCGACGCACCGACGCCGGGCGTGCGCCGGCTGTCCGGGTACAGCTGGTACAGCCGCGTGATGTTGGTCGTGCCGTTGTCGTAGCTGCTGGTCAGCCGGCTCTGGTAAGTCGAGTCATCGTCGGCGCGCAGCAGGGCAGGGCGTGGCTGCGGCGACTGCGGCCGGCCGCGCGCGAGGTTGTGCGCGTTGTTGCGGGTGCCGTCGAAGAACAGGCCAATGCGCAGCACGCCGGGATCGGCGTCCGCATCTGCCTGGTGCTGTCCTGGTGCCATGTGCGTTCCCCGTCGTGGCCGCGTCACGGTGGCGCGAATGCCATGTGTTGGCGAAGTGTACTGGCGTTTTTGACCTGCCTGAACGCCGAGGCCGTGGATCACAGATCCGGATGCCGACGCCTGTCCTCTATTGAATTCACACGCGCTGGACAGGCCGAATGGCCAGACCCGGCAAACCGGGTCGTGATGCATCAAGGCTGTCCACCTCACTTCCAGGAGCGACCAGAATGATGTCCAGATCGATGGGTAGAACGGCGGTTGGCGTGTTGTTGGGCCTTTCGGTGGCGGCGGCGGCCAGTGCCGCGCCGTTGTTTGAACCGGTGACCATCCTCAGCCGCGCTTCGGCCGGCAGCGATCCCGCACTGGCCCGGCTGCTGTCCACACCGTCCACGGCCACGGTACAGGAAGTGCGCATCGACGCGGCCGCCATCGCGCAGCCGCAGCTGGAATTTGAACTGCTGGGGCAGCAGGTGCAGGCGATCCGCAGCAGGGTCGAGGCGCTGCCTGACGGTGGCAGCATCTGGTACGGGCAGATCCGCGCGCCGTCGGACCGCCTGCAGAAGGCGACCTCCAATGGCCAGGACGATCCGGGCAATTCACTGATCGTGGTGCGCTCGGGCAACACGCTCACCGGCTCGATCCGCAAGGACGGCAAGCTGTACCGGCTGCGCCCGCTGGGTGATCGCCACATCCTGGTGGCGGTGGACGAAACGCGGATGCCTGCCGACCACCCGGCCGACTACAACCAGCTGCCGAAGATTCCGATGGCGGCCCAGGATCGCATCGGCATCGCCCAGGCATCGTCGGGCACGCCCGCGACCATCCGCGTGCTGGTGGTGGCCACCAATGCCGCGGTGGCGGCCTATGGCGGCAACATGCAATCGCTGGTGCAGCTGGCGGTGGCCGAATCCAACCAGGGGTATGCCAACAGCAACGTCGGCATCACCATGCAGCTGGCCGGTTATGAAACCACCAGCTACACCGAGTCGGGCAACTTCACCACCGACCTCACCCGCTTCCGCAACACCAGCGACGGTTACATGGACAGCATCCATGCCAGCCGCAACGCCACCACGGCGGATGTCGGCGTCCTGCTGATCAACAACACCAGCTACTGCGGCCTGGCCTCGGGCATTGGTTCAACCGCGGCGACGGCGTTCGCGGCGGTGTACTGGGACTGCGCGACGGGCTACTACTCCTTCGCGCACGAGATCGGCCACCTGCAGAGTGCCCGGCATGACATCGCCAACGATCCGAGCACCTCGCCGTATGCGTTCGGCCACGGCTACCGCTACGAGCCGGCCACCGGTACCGGCTGGCGCACGATCATGGCCTATGACTGCACCCGCGGTTGCCCGCGCCTGAACTACTGGTCCAACCCGAACATCAGCTACAACGGCATCCCGATGGGCATTGCCAGTTCAGCCGACAACCAGCGCGTGCTGGTCACCACCAAGCACACGGTGGCCGGCTTCCGCTGAGGCGGTTACCGGATGGCACCCGCCGACCAGGGGTGGCGTCTACCGGCCTGCGCGCTCTGGTAGATGCCAACCTTGGTTGGCACCCGGCAATCCGTCATTCGCGCTTGAGCGAATCCAGGCGCCAGCCGCCGGCATCCACGCGCAGCACCGAACCCTGCTCGTACCAGTCGCCCAGCACGATGCGGGTGCAGCTGCGGCCACCGGCCTGCAGCGTGTGGATGGCCGGGCGGTGGGTGTGGCCGTGGATCATCGTGTCCACGCCGTGGCGCACGAAGGTGGCCTCGACTTCGGCCGGGGCCACATCGGTCACCGTTTCGAACTGCGCGCGGTCACCCTGTTTCATTTCCGACTGGCGTGTCTGGCTGGCATCGCGCGCCTTCTGCGCGAACGCAATGCGTGCGGCCAACGGCTGCGACAGGAACTGGGCCTGGAACACCGGGTCGCGGGTCTGCGCGCGGAACTGCTGGTAGGGGATGTCGTCGGTGCACAGCAGGTCGCCGTGCTGCAGCATCACCGGGCGGCCGTACAGCTCGATCACGCAGGGGTCGGGCAGGATGCGCAGGCCGGCACGGCGCGCATAGTCCTCGCCCAGCAGGAAATCGCGGTTGCCTCGCATGAAGAACACCGGCACGCCACTGTCGGACAGCACCTTCAGCGCATCGGCCACCGCATCGGCGGCCGGCGAGGGCGTGTCATCGCCAATCCAGGCTTCGAACAGATCGCCGAGGATGTACAGCGCGTCCGCGCCGGGCGCGTCCTCGCGCAGGAAGCGCAGGAACAGGTCGGTGATGGCTGGACGGCTGGGGTCCAGGTGCAGATCGGAAATGAACAGCGTCGTCATGCGGGCATTCTAGGGCATCGGCTCGCCGGGCAGGCCTGGCGGGCGCGACCGCGTCAAACCGGCAGCGGCAGCCAGGCCAGGCTGGCCGAGGCCAGCAGCGCGGCGATGCCGGTGGCCGCCAGCACGTCGCTGGGGTAGTGCAGGCCCAGCACCACGCGCGACAGGCCCACGCCGAAGGTGAACGGCACCAGCAGCGGTGCCAGCCACGGGTAGTACGCCAGCGCCACGATGGTGAAGGACACCGCATGCAGGGTGTGGCCGGAGGGGAAGCTGAACTCGTCCAGCGGTGCCACCCAGGCGCGGATGCGCAGGTCGGCCGCATATGGCCGCGGGCGCCGGGTCCAGCGCTTCAGGCCCTTGTAGAGCAGCAGTGCGGCCAGGCCGGTGGCGGCCATGTGCACCGATGCGCGCAGGCCGTCGAAACCATCGACCAGTACCAGCGCGCCCATCAGCACGTACCAGAAGACGCCATCACCCAGGCGGCTGATGATCGAGAACAGGCGACGCACGCGGCGGCGCCGGCAGTAGTGGTTGGCCCGGCGGCACAGCCGCGCTTCGCGGCCAGCCAGTCCTTCAAGCGGCGTTGTGCGCATGTCCGGTCCTCCGTGCCTGGGCCAGTTCGGCCAGCAGCGTTTCGAATTCGGCCACCACCTGCTGCGGGTGCAGGCGCTTCATCGCGCGGGCGGCGTTGCTGCCCAGCTCGCGGCGGAGTGCATCGTCGCTGGCCAGCTGCACGGCCGCTTCGATGAACTGTTCGTCGGTGTCCACGGCGGCCCCGTTCTCGCCGTTGCGCAGGTACTCGCGCGCAGCGCCGTAGTCGAAGGCCACGGTGGCCAGGCCGCAGGCCATGCTTTCAAGGGTCACGTTGCCGAACGTCTCGCTGCGGCTGGGGAACAGGAACAGGTCGCCGCTGGCGAAATGGCGGGCCAGGGCGTCGCCGCGCTGGATGCCGCAGAAAATGAAATCGGGATTCTCGTGGGCCAGCTTCTCCCGTGCCGGGCCGTCGCCGACCCACACGAAGCGTGCCTTCGGCCGCACCTGCTGCAGGCGGCGGAAGGCCTTCACCGCCAGCCCGAGGTTCTTCTCGGCAGCGATGCGGCCCACGTAGATGGCGACCAGTCCGTTGCCGTCCACGCCCCATTCCTCGCGCAATGCGGGATCGCGCCGGCTGGGATCGAACTGCTGGCTGTCCACCGCGCGCGCCAGCAGCCGCACGCGCTCGAAGCCCTGGTCGGTGAGGAAGTGCTGCAGTTCGCGGGTCGGCACCAGGGTGGCATCGGCCTGGTTGTGGAAGCGGCGCATCCAGCGCATCGCCGCCGTCTGCAGCCAGGCAACGCCGTAGTCGGGCAGGTATTCGTCGAAGCGGGTGTGGAAGCCGGTCGCCACCGGAATGCCGAGGCGGCGGGCGGTGCGCAGCGCCGACCAGCCCAGCGGGCCTTCGGTGGCGATGTACACCGCGTCAGGGCGCTGCTTCTGCCAGTGGCGGCCCAGGCGGATCGGCGCGGGCAGGCCGAAGCGCAGGCCCGGGTAGCGGGGCAGGGCGGCGCCCGGCACCAGCAGCGTGCCGGGCGCCGAGTCCAGTGCTTCACTGGCCTGTCGTGGACGGATCAGGTCGACCTCATGGCCGGCCGCGCGCAGTCCCAGTTCCAGGCCCTGCACGGTGAGTGCGACGCCGTTGACTTCCGGCGGATAGGTCTCGGTGACAATGGCATGGCGCATGGCGGGCCTCCGGTTTTCCGGCATGCTCGGGCCTGCCCATGTAGTGCCTGTTACCGCTTTGCGACCGTGGGATGACGGCCGCCCGGAATGAAAAAACCACGGCCCCGAAGGGCCGTGGTTGCAGTGCGGGGTTGATCCGATGGATCAGAAGCTCTGCTTGTACTGCATGTACACGAAGCGACCGATGTCGAAGCCGCCGTAGTACGAGTAGACCGAGTTCGGCTTGGTGTACATCACCGGACCCAGGCGGTTGAACACGTTGTTGGCGCCGACCGAGACGGTTGCGTTCCACGGCAGGGTGTAGCGCACCTGCACGTCATTGAAGGTGACCGAGCCGCGTTCGTTGTAGTTGCGTGCGCCCTTGTACCAGGGGGCATACACGCCCGGATCGGAGCACTCGTCCGGATGGTTCGGCAGGCTCAGGCACTGTTCCTTGACGCCGGAGAAGTAACGCGCGGTCCAGCTGACGCCGAAGTTCTCCAGATCCCAGCTGAGGGTTGCGTTGGAACGCACCCGGAAGCCGATGCCGGTATTGGCTGCGATGCCGTTGATCGTGGTCGGCACGGTGGCAACGTCATTGGACGAACGGTAGATGTTCGAGCTGACATAGGTGGTCGACCACGAGGCACCCAGCTTGCCGTAGGCGGTATCCAGGCGGTAGCTGACGTCCATGTCGTAGCCTTCGGTTTCGGCGAAGCCCGCATTGCGGTTGCCGAAGCGCAGGCCGGTGACGATGCCGGTAACCGGGTCACGGGAGAAGCGCGAGCAGCGCGATTCGATGTTCTGCTCGTAGCAGTCGATCAGGATCTGGTTCGGGCTGTCCGACACGATGGTGTTGTCGATGCGGATCTTCCACCAGTCCAGCGACACGTTGAAGTTGCTGATGAAGGTGGGGCTCCACACCACGCCCAGCGTGCGGCTGGTGGAGGTTTCCGGCAGCAGGCTCGGGTTGGAGCCCGAGGTGAACGCCACCGGGCTGGCGGCGCTCGAACCGCTGGTCGGCCTGTTGGTGCTGTCCAGCTGGCGGAAGGCCGCGACGTTGGCGATGTCCTGGGCACAGCGTGCACGCACGGCGGCGTTGGAACGTGCCGAACCGTAGACGCTGTCGCAGGGATCGCTGAAGGTCGGGAAGGTTTCCGAGCCGCCACCGAACAGGTCGTTGATGGTCGGCGCACGGAAGCCTTCGGCCCAGGTACCACGCACCAGCAGCTGGTCGATCGGCTTCCACTTGAAACCGAACTTGCTGTTGAGGGTGTTGCCGAAGGTGTTGTAGTCGGAGAAGCGGGTGGCTGCGTTCAAGCTCAGCTCACGAGCACCCGGCAGGTCCGCCAGCACCGGCACGTTCAGCTCCAGGTACGCTTCCTTCACCTTGTACGCGCCACCGGTCGGGCCTGCGGCGAGGTTGGTGGTCGCGCCGGTCTGGGCCAGGGCATCGGGGATGAACTTGCCGGTTTCTTCGCGGTTTTCCACGCCGAATGCAAAGCCCAGATCGCCGGCCGGCAGGGTGAACAGGCTGCCGCTGAGGTTGGCGAACCAGTTCTTGGTCGTCGTCTGGCCAGTTGCGTTTTCCTCGGGGAACAGCCAGTCCTGCAGTGCCTGGTTGCCATCCAGCCCGTACGGACTCTGCACGCCGTAGGGAACCAGCGGGTTCCACACCATGCAGTTGGCCTTCGGTGCAGCAGCACTGCCGCACTCGACCTTGCCCGTGGCGGTATTCAGATAGGACGGGCCCACGGCATCAATGACGCGCTGCTTGTGCAGGTTGCCGGTGGTGTGCTGGGTCAGTTCATTCTTGCTGTACTGGTAACCCACGTCCCAGTCGAAGTAGCGCTCGCCCAGCTCGAAGCTGCCCTCGAAGCCGGCAACGGCACGGTAGGTCTTCAGCTCGCTGGTGCTTTCGCGCGGCAGTTCCCAGGTACGACGGTTCCAGGCCACCGAGGTCGGGGTGGCATAGCCGTTCTTGTTGCCGAACGGATTGAAGTAGCTGTCAATGGACATGTTGCCCGCAGCACCGGTTGCGCCCAGCGTGCTGGACGACAGCGGGTAGCCGGCGGTCACGCGGGTCGATTCGCGCTTGTTGTAGCCCAGTTCGGCCTTGAAACGGACGTCGTCGGTGATGTTGGCCGAGCCGGAGAAGAACACCGAATCACGCTTGATCGGATAGCTCAAGTGCATCTGATCATTGGTGTTGCTGACGTCGCCGGTGAAAGCGGTCGAGTCGGTCAGATGGTAGTTGCCCGGCTTGGTCGGATCAGTGCCACGGTTCAACGAGTAGCCGCAGCCGGCGGTCGCCGTGCAGCCCGGACCGCGCAGGCCGGTGAACTGGCCCCACTGGCTGGTGGTGGTCCAGCCTTCGGTCGGGTGGCGGTCGGTGTTGCTGTACTGGCTGAAGCCGCGATCGCGTGCCCACACAGCCTTTTCTTCGGAGTGCTCGATGGCCAGGGTGGTCGAGAAGCGATCGTTGGACCAACCGGCCACGACGTCAACGCGGTCACGGGCGCCGTCACCCTCGCTGAACTGGCCGTGGTAGACGTTGGCGGTGATGCCGTTGACGTTGCTGCGGGTGATGATGTTGACCACACCGGCCATGGCATCGGAGCCGTAGATGGCCGACGCGCCGTCCTTCAGGATTTCCACGCGCTCGATCGCCGACACCGGCAGCACGGACAGATCCTGGTAACCGGAGGTGCTGATGCCCAGGCGCTTGCCATTGACCAGCACCAGCGTGCGCTGGGTGCCCAGGCCTCGCATGTCGACGTAGCTGCCGCCGGCGTTTTCGCCTGCGGTCAGCACGTTGGCGCGGCTGATGGTCGGGCTGCCCATGGCGGTGACGTTCTGCAGGATGTCCTGCACCGAACTGAAGCCCTGGCGCTCGATGTCCATGCGGCTCAGGGCCAGCACCGGTTGGGCGGTTTCCACGTCGACCTGGCGGATGCGCGAGCCCGTGATCTCGATGCGGTCCAGGGTGGTGGGTGCGCCTTCCTGGGCGAATGCGGGCAGCGCAATCGTTGCGGTGCCGACGATCAGGGCGTGGCGGATTGCCTTGCCCAGCACGGTGGTGCGTGAAGTCATCGCGTCTCTCTCTCTCAGAAGCTTCGGGTGCGGGGCCAAAGGAGCCCCGGCAAATGTCGGCTCGGGTCGAAAAGACTGAGCCGGTGACTTCGATTTATTCTCGTTCGTTAATCCGATGTAAAGAGGATGTGGCGAAATGTGTCAAAGGTTGTCGATTGAATTTCATCTAAACTTAATAAAAGCAAGACCTTAGGGTCATGTCGCAATCGCCAGATTCGGCACAGTGTGGAAGCCTGAATGCCCATTCAGTTTTGAAAGTGCGCAAACGCGCACGCAAAGACGGCCCCGTCAGGGGCCGTCGTCAGGGCAGGCAGCGGCAGCTGGCCGGGGACTCCCGGCAGCGCGGATCAGGCCACGAAGGGGCGGAACTGGATGCCCAGCCCGGCCAGGCCCTCGGTCTCGCCGATCAGGTCGGCGCGCAGCAGCGGCCGCGGGTCGATGAACGCCTGCGGCACGATCAGCGACAGGCGGGTGTCGTCGGCGGTCAGTTCCAGCGCCGGCAGCGGCGCGTCTTCATGCGCGCGGTTGAGCAGCACGGCCAGCCGCAGCAGGGCGGTCAGGCGGCGCGCGGTCAGCAGCAGGCGCTCGGGCAGGGCATCGAAGGCCGACTTGCCCACGCTGCGCCGATGGCTTCGCACCAGTGCGGCCAGCATCTGCTGTTCCTGCCGCGAGAAACCGGCGATGTCGGAGTTCTCCAGCACATAGCTGCCGTGCACGTGGTAACCGCTGTGGGCGATCATCAGGCCCAGCTCGTGCAGGCGCGCGGCCCAGCCGAGCATGCGGGCATCGTCGGCATCCAGTTTCCAGCGCTCCTGCACCTGCTCCAGCAGGGACAGGGCGGTGTCCTGCACGCGGTCGGCCTGCACGGTGTCGATGCCATAGCGCTGGGTCAGCGCCGCCACCGACTCGTCGCGCGGGTCGTTCTCGCCGGCGCGGCCGACGATGTCATACAGGATGCCCTCGCGCATGGCTGCCTTGCTGACCAGCAGCTTCTCCAGGCCCAGGGCCTGGAAGGCGGCTTCCAGCACCAGGATGCCACCGGCGATGATCGGGCGGCGGTCGGCGGACAGGCCGGGCAGCACGATGTCGTCGATCTTCTTGGCCTTCAGCAGTTCGTCGCGCAGCTGCGGCAGGGCCTCGGCGGTGATCGCGCCCTTGCTCAGCTTCATCGTGGCGCAGATTTCGCTGATGGCCTTGTGCGTGCCGGACGAGCCAAGGGCTTCCTGCCAGCCCAGCGCGCGGTACTTGCTGGCAAACGGCTGGAACTCACGGCCGATCTCGGCCAGTGCGTCCTTCCAGCGCTTGCGGCTGAGCTTGCCGCCGGGGAAGAAGCGGCGCGTGCTGGCAATGCAGCCGGCCTGCAGGCTTTCGCGCTCCAGCGTCTGCATGCCCTTGCCGATGATGAATTCGGTGGATCCGCCACCGATGTCGATCACCAGGCGGCGCTGGTCGGCCTTGGGCGGCTGTGCATGGGCCACGCCGAGGTAGATCAGTCGCGCTTCTTCACGGCCGCTGACCACTTCGATGGCGTGGCCCAGCGCGGTTTCAGCCGGCACCAGGAAGGATTGCGGCGAACGCAGCTGGCGCACGGTGTTGGTGGCCAGGGCGCGCACGCGGTGCGGGGGCACGTTGCGGATGCGCTGGCCGAAGCGGGCCAGGCATTCCAGCGCGCGCTGCCGTGCGGCGGTGGACAGGCCACCCTTGCCATCCAGGCCATCGGCCATGCGTACCGTTTCGCGCAGGCGGTCGATGACCCGCAACTGGCCGAGCGTGTAGCGCGCGATGACCATGTGGAAGCTGTTGGAGCCAAGGTCGATGGCGGCCAGCAGGTCGCCATCCTGCAATGCGGGCGGAGTCGTGGTGGTATGCGGCATGGACGAATGTTAGCCGAAGGGGCGGTGTGCTCGTCACCGCATCGCCTTCACATTTTGTAGGGGGAGTTCCGCGGGGGGCGGAGTGGGCCGCTTCCGTTGGTGGGTGCCGACCGTTGGTCGGCACGACTCGAGTCCCGACACACGGTCGGGATCCACCGGGGCGGCCTACAGGCCCTGCATCAACGCCATCTGGGCCGAATGCGGCGCTTCGTCGTGGGCCGGGGTGCGCTTGTGGTAGATGCCCTCAGCATCCAGCTCCCAGGCGTTGAGGTTGTCGTCCAGGTAGTTCTGCAGCACTTCGCGGTACACGCGCTTGGCCAGATCCGGGTCGAGGATCGGGAAGCAGGTCTCGACCCGGCGCAGCAGGTTGCGTTCCAGCCAGTCGGCGCTGGCGCAGTACAGCTCCGGCGCGCCGTCGTTGCCGAACCAGTACACGCGGCTGTGTTCCAGGAAGCGGCCGACGATCGAGCGCACGCGGATGTTGTCCGAGACGCCCGGCACGCCTGGGCGCAGGGTGCAGGCGCCGCGGATGATCAGGTCGATCTGCACCCCGGCCTGCGAGGCGGCGTACAGCGCGCGGATCACCTGCGGCTCGTTCAGTGCGTTCATCTTGGCGATGATGCGCGCCGGGCGGCCGGCAGCGGCGATGCGCGTCTCGCGTTCGATGCGCGCGAGGATGCCGGTGTGCAGGGTGAAGGGCGACTGCAGCAGGCGCTTGAGCTTCATCTTCGAGGCCAGCCCGGACAGCTGCTGGAACAGCAGGTGCACGTCATTGCCGATGTCCGCATCGGCGGTGATCAGGCTGATGTCGGTGTACGCGCGGGCGGTGCCGCTGTGGTAATTGCCGGTGCCCAGGTGCACGTAGCGGCGCAGCTTGCGGCCCTCGCGGCGCACGATCAGCAGCATCTTGGCGTGGGTCTTGAACCCGACCACGCCATAGACCACCTGCACGCCGGCTTCCTGCAGGCGGTCGGCCAGGCCCAGGTTGGCTTCTTCGTCGAAGCGCGCGCGCAGCTCGACCACCACCGTCACGTCCTTGCCGTTGCGTGCGGCCTGGATCAGCGCATCGACAATCAGCGAATCCTTGCCGGTGCGGTACAGGGTCTGCTTGATGGCCAGCACGTTCGGGTCCACCGCCGCCTGCTTGATCAGGTCCAGCACGGCGGTGAAGGCATCGAAGGGATGGTGCAGCAGCAGGTCCTGGCGCCGGGTGATCTCGAAGATGCCATCGCTGTCGCGCAGCGTGCGCGGGTTCATCGGCGGGTACTTCAGGTCCGGCTGCGGCACCAGGTCGTACAGTTGGATGATGCGGTTGAGGTTGACCGGGCCATCGATGCGGTACACCGCGTTTTCGGTCAGGCCGAAGTTCTGCAGCAGGGTGCGCACGATGTCCTTCGGCGTGTCCTCGGCGATCTCCAGGCGCACCGCCGGGCGGTAGCCGCGGTCGACCAGTTCATCGCGCAGGGCCAGGGCCAGGTTCTCCACTTCTTCCTCGTCCACCACCAGCTCGGAATTGCGGGTGACGCGGAACTGGTAGGCGCCCTGGACTTCCATGCCGGGGAACAGCTCGTCGACGAAGGCCGAAAGCACCGAGGACAGGAACACGAAGTTCTGCCCGCCGCCCAGGCTTTCCGGCAGCTGGATGATGCGTGGCAGCGAACGCGGCGCACGCACGATGGCCAGGTGGCCGGCGCGGCCGAACGCATCGGTGCCCTTCAGCACGACGACGATGTTCAGCGACTTGTTGAGGATCTTCGGGAACGGATGCACCGGGTCCAGGCCCAGCGGCGACAGCACCGGCATGATCTCGTTGCGGAAGTACGCGCGCAGCCAGCGCTTCTGCCGGTGGTTCCACGAATGGCGGCCGAGCACGCCGATGCCGGCCTCGGCCAGCGCCGGGCGCAGCGTCTCGTTCCAGCAGCGGTACTGCTGGTCCACCAGTTCGGCGGCGCGGTCGTGGATGGCGTTGAGGATGGCCTGCGGGCTCATGCCGTCCGGGGCCGGCGGCAGGCCGAATTCCTGCGCGTGGCGCACGGCGGCGGCGCGGATCTCGAAGAACTCGTCCAGGTTGGTGCAGGAGATGCACATGAAGCGCAGGCGCTCCAGCAGCGGCACCTGCGGATCCATCGCCTGTGCCAGCACGCGGAAGTTGAAATCCAGCTGGGACAGTTCGCGGTTGATGTAGAGCGCCGGGTCACGCAGTGGATCGTTGTCCGGGCTCACGGGGAGGGGGAGGGATCCGAGGCTGCTCATGGCTTCATTCTTCGATGGAGGTCAGGGGGGCGGACTCGCGCGGGCGCACGTGGTCGGCATCGAAATGACAGGAGAACACCGAGCCCTTGCCCACTTCGCTTTCAATCTCCAGCCGTGCGTGGTGCAGGCCGAGGATGTGCTTGACGATGGACAGGCCCAGTCCGGTGCCACCGCTCTCGCGCGAGCGGCTGCTGGACACCCGGTAGAAACGTTCGGTCAGGCGCGGCAGGTGGGTGGCGGGAATGCCGTAGCCGCTGTCACGCACGGCCAGCACGACGCCGTCGCCTTCGCGGCGGAACTCCACGGCGATGCGGCCATCGGCCGGGGTGTAGCGCACCGCGTTGGTGACCAGGTTGGAAAACGCGCTGTGCAGTTCCTTGGTCGAGCCCAGCAGGTCCACGCCGGCCAGGTCGTCGATGCTGATCTGGTGGCGGCCCTGGCTGTGCGCTTCGGCTTCGCGGCGCAGGGTGGCCAGCATCGGCTGCATCGCCACGGTCTCCGCTTCGCTGTGTTCCTGCGATTCCAGCCGCGACAGGGTCAGCAGGTCTTCCACCAGCTGGGCCATGCGCTGGCTCTGCTTGCGCATTTCTTCCAGCATCGGGCCGGTGCCGGGGAAATCTTCCGGATCCATCATGTCCAGGTAGCCGTGCACCACGGTGAGCGGGGTGCGCAGTTCGTGGGACACGTTGGCGACGAAGTCGCGGCGCACCTGTTCCAGGCGCAGCAGCTTGCTGACATCGCGGGCGATCAGCAGCCAGTAATCGGAGGAATACGGAATCAGGCGCAGGTTCAGCCGGATTGCCGGATCCACCGGCGAGGGCACGTCCAGGATCGGTTCGGCATTGCGGCCGCCGGCCAGCCAGTGCGCCAGCGGCATCGGCTGCAGGCGCTCGACCAGGGCTTCACCCAGATCGCCGGGATGATGCAGGCCAAGCAGGGCGGTGGCCGCTTCGTTGAACCACTGCACGCGCTGGCTATTGCGGTCCAGCACCACCACTGCATCAGGCAGGGCCGCAGCAGCGGCGCGGTAACTGCGCAGCATGTCCAGCAGGCGGCGCTTGCGCACGCGCATTTCCACCTGGTTGCGGTACAGCAGGCGGTCCAGCTCGTTCCACACGCCGGACCCTTCCTCGGCGGTTTCCCAGCGCTGGCGCGCGGTCAGCCGGCGCAGCACGCGGCGCAGGCGCCAGTAATGCCAGGTCAGCGTGCCCAGTGCGGCCAGCGCGATGCACAGCCACAGGTGCCCACTGAACCACCCGACCACGCCGGCCAGCACCAATACCGCTGCCACGGAGGCCAGCGTCTTCAACCAGGCGGAGCGGATGTGGCGGGGCATTGCGGTCTCGTCGTTGGAGGCGGCGGTTCACGCGGTGAACCGAGGGTTATAGCAGAGTTGCCGACACCGGCACCGGCAGGTGCGCGGTGCCGGCACGACGAGGCTCAGGTTGCGGTGGAGAAGCGGTAACCGGCGCCGCGCACGGTCTGCACCATGTTCTCGGCATTGAACGGTTCCAGCGTCTTGCGCAGGCGGCGGATGTGCACGTCGATGGTGCGTTCTTCCACGTACACGCTGCCGCCCCACACATGGTCCAGCAGCTGGGCGCGGGTGTAGACGCGCTCGGGGTGGGTCATGAAGAAGTGCAGCAGGCGGTATTCGGTCGGGCCGATCGGCACCGGCTGGTCGTTGGCGAACACGCGGTGGGCGGCGCCGTCGATGCGGATCGGGCCGACCGCTACGCTGCCGTCCTCGTCATCGTCACGGGCGCGGCGCATGACGGCGCGGATGCGGGCCAGCAGTTCGCGTGCCGAGAAGGGCTTGACCACATAGTCGTCGACACCGGCTTCGAGGCCGCCGACGCGATCATTCTCTTCGCCGCGCGCGGTCAGCATGATGATCGGCACTTCGCGGGTCAGGGTTTCCTTGCGCCAGCGGCGGGCCAGGTCCAGGCCACTGGTGCCGGGCAGCATCCAGTCCAGCAGGATCAGGTCGGGGACGCGGTCGGCGATCGCGGTCTGGGCCTCGCGGGCATCACCGGCGTGGACAGGTTCGTAATCGCCCTTGCGCAGGGCGAAGGCGACCATTTCGCGGATCGCGGGCTCGTCATCGACGATCAGGATGCGTTTCTGCACGAGGACACCGTAGGGCTCGGTTACTGGAGTGGTGCCAGTAGACTACGGTTTGATGACATGTTTGTGACTACCTGGCCGGGATCGGCGCTGATTGCCATGCGCCGGTCATGCGGCGCTCAGCGCCGGTCCAGCTCCGGGTCCTGCACGCCCTGGCGGCGCAGCTCCAATACAGTCGGGGTGATCGTCTCGATGCGGGCGTCCACCCGCGCGCGGCCGACGTAGTCCAGCTCGGGATTGCGCTTGAGCGCCTGCAGCTGCATCAGCGCCTGCTCCGGGCGGCCGCCGAGGAAGGCCGCCTCGGCATACGCCTCGCTGGCCCGCACGCTGTCCCCGGCCAGTTCGCTGGCGCGGGCGTAACGCTGCTGGAATACCGGGTCGTTACCGCTTTGCGACAGCAGCGGCCGCAGCATCGCCTGCGCGCGCTGGCCGGCCTCGCGGCCGCCCTGTTCATTCAGGATCTCGGCATAGGTCAGCGCCACCGGGCGGCTGTTGGGGTGCTCGCGCAGCATCTGTTCGAACCGCGCGTTGGCCTGGACCGGCTGGCCGGCACGGGATTCGGCTTCACCCAGGGCCAGGGCCACGAACAGGCTGTCCGGATGGGTCTGCAGCAGGCTGGCCAGGGCCTGCCGGGCCTGGTTGGCGCCGCTGCGGCCGCCGCGCATGGCGGCCAGGGCCTGGCCATAGCGCTGGGCGTCGGTCAGGCCGTCCTTCTGGCGCCGGGCCAGGTCGGCGTACTCGCGTTCCAGGTCCGGCGTGGTGTCGGCGCTGAGAACCCGCAGGCGCTCGCGGGCCCAGTCGAAATCACCGCTGGCGCCGCGGCTGAGCTGGCCGATCGGCAGGCGCAGCACGGTGCTGGGCAGCAGCGGGTTGCTGCCACGCAGCAGCGGCTCGCCCAGGCTGGGGTCGGCCGGGTTCACCCGCTCCTTGCGCTCGCCGGTGGGGGTGCTGGTGGTCAGCAGCACCGTGTCCTTCTTCATCTGCTGTGCGCGCGCCTTGGCCTCGCTGATGCGGGTGGTGTTGACCGGGTGGGTCTGCAGGAAATCCGGGGCCTGGTAGCCGCCGTCGTTGCCGCGCATGGCCGCCGACATCCGCTCGAAGAAGCCGGCCATGGCGTCCACGTCGTAGCCGCTGCGGGACAGGGTACGGATGCCCAGCCGGTCGGCCTCCGATTCGTTGGAGCGGGTGTAATTGATCTGCCGCTGCTGCATCAGGCCCATGCCCGAGCTGATCGCGGCCATGGTCGCGTTGCCGGAGGAGGTGCTGTTGCTGGCCTGGGCGGCGACCACTGCCGCCAGCATGCCCAGCAGGATCGGGATCTGGTCGCGCTGGGCGCGCTCGACCCCGCGCAGCACGTGCTGCTGGGTGACGTGGGCGATTTCGTGGGACAGCACCGCTGCCACCTCGTCCTCGCGCTCGGCGGTCAGCACCAGGCCGGCGTTGACCCCGATGTAGCCGCCCAGGGTCGCGAAGGCGTTGATCTGGCGGTCCTTCATGATGAAGAACGTATAGGGCTGGCGGGGCTGGTCGCTGTTGGAACCCAGCCGGGTACCCATGGTCTGCAGCCAGTCGTTGACCAGCGGGTCGTCCAGCAGGTAGCCGTAGTTGCGCAGCTCGCGCAGCATCATCGCGCCGTACTCGGCCTGCCGTGCCGGAGTCAGCAGCTCGCCGGCCGACGAGCCGATGTCCGGCAGCTTCTCCTGGGCCTGGGCCAACGGCATGGCCAGGGCCAGGGTGACGGCGGTAGACAGCAGCAGGGCTCGCAAGCGGGAGGTCCTCGGGCAGGGCGCGCCAAGCGTGGCAGGGCAGGGGGCAACCATTCGTTAATCCACAGTGTTGCGGTCGTGGCGTGGAAATTCCAGCACACCGGTACCATATATGGACCGTCGATCCATCGTGGAGTTTCCCGTGACAGCCCAGCCCGCTGGCGGTTCGCCCGCCATCACCATCTATTCCACCGCCGTCTGCCCGTACTGCGTGGCCGCCAAGAACTTCCTCAAGAGCAAGGGCCAGCAGTGGACCGAGGTCCGCATCGACCTGGACCCGGTCGAGCGCGAGAAGATGATGTCCCTGACCCGCCGCACCAGCGTGCCGCAGATCTTCGTCGGTGACGTCCATGTCGGCGGCTACGACGACATGATGGCCCTGCATCGCGAAGGCAAGCTCGAGCCGCTGCTGGCCGGGCAGGGCCAGGCATGAGCGCGGCCGACGACGGCAGCAAGGACCGCATCGCCGAATTCACCGATTTCCGCAAGCGCATGAACGAGCGCATCCTGGGCGAGCCGAACCAGGTGGTGCGGCGCTTCTTCGCCCTGGACACGCAGACCTACCAGGCCGGCGCGCTGGACGTGAAGACCAAGGAGCTGCTGGGCCTGGTGGCCTCGATGGTGCTGCGCTGCGACGACTGCATCAGCTACCACGTGGCCCAGTGCAAGGACGCCGGCGTGACCCGCGAGGAGTTCTTCGAGACCTTCTCGGTAGGCCTGGTGGTCGGCGGTTCCATCGTGATCCCGCACCTGCGCCGCGCGGTCGACTTCCTCGACCAGCTTGAAGGCGGCGCCGCCGCCCCGGAAGCGCACGAGCACTGAGGTAGCGCCGGGCCATGCCCGGCGGACACCTGAACAAACGGCCGCCGGGCATGGCCCGGCGCTACCGTGTTCTGGTCTGCGCGCGGGGCCTTTACCGCGATCTCTCAGCCCAGGAGCCCCTTCTTGTTGAAGGGGCGCGCCGACAGGCGGGGGTAGAGGAGGAATGCGCGGGCAATTCTGCCTGAGCCGGGGAGTGGGACCATGGTCTATTTGGGACCTCGGCCCCGGCTCAGGCATAATTGCGGGTGAAACTTCCTTAGCGCCGGCGTTTCCGGGCACGTCCGGACGGCGTATTCCCCCCTGTTCGGAACATCGATCAATGACGCAGAAAATTACGGTCATCCGCGGCGACGGCATCGGCCCGGAAATCATGGACGCCACCCTGTTCGTCCTCGACCAGCTCAACGCTGGCCTGGAGTACGAAGATGCGGACGCCGGCCTGGCGGCCCTGGAAAAGCACGGCGACCTGATGCCGGCGGTGACCCTGGAATCGATCGCGCGCAACAAGGTCGCGCTGAAGAGCCCGCTGACCACCCCGGTCGGTGGTGGCTTCACCTCGATCAACGTCAGCCTGCGCCGCCACTTCGACCTGTACGCCAACGTGCGTCCGGCCCACACCTTCCCGAACACCAAGTCGCGTTTCAACAACGTCGACCTGATCACCGTTCGTGAGAACACCGAAGGTGCATACCTGGCCGAAGGCCAGGAAGTCTCGGCTGACGGCGAGACCGCCTTCTCCGGCACCCGCATCACCCGCAAGGGCTCCGAGCGCATCGTGCGCTACGCCTTCGAGCTGGCCCGCAGCGTCGGCCGCAAGAAGGTCACCGCCGTGCACAAGGCCAACATCATCAAGTCGACCTCGGGCCTGTTCCTGAACGTCGCCCGTGAAGTGGCCGCGCAGTACCCGGAGATCGAGTTCCAGGAAATGATCGTCGACAACTGCTGCATGCAGCTGGTGATGCGTCCGGAACAGTTCGACGTGATCGTCACCACCAACCTGTTCGGCGACATCATCTCCGACCTGTGCGCCGGCCTCGTCGGCGGCCTGGGCCTGGCTCCGGGTGCCAACATCGGCAAGGACGCGGCGATCTTCGAAGCCGTGCACGGCACCGCGCCGGACATCGCCGGCCAGGGCAAGGCCAACCCGTGCGCTCTGCTGCTGGCGGCCGCACAGATGCTGGACCATATCGGCCAGCCGGAAAACGCCGAGCGCCTGCGCAAGGCCATCGTGGCCACCATGGAAGCCAAGGATTCGCTGACCGGCGACCTCGGCGGCACCGGTACCACCATGAGCTTCGCCCAGGCCATCGCCAGCCGCCTGTAAGCGGCCGGCCAACCTCGGTTGATCCACAGCGGGGCGCCTTCGGGCGCCCCGTTGCGTTTCGGGTCGACTGTGCGGTCTGCGCACAGAACATGTGCCCCGAAGCCGCTGGTTCGTGCGCCATACGCTCCGCATCCTGTGCCACATCCCATCGCACAGGAGTTGCCCCATGAACCTTTCCGCCTTCGGCCTGGCCAGCCTGATCGGCATGGCCTCCACCGCACCGGTCGCCGCCGCCGAGCCGGCCCATCCCACCATCCGCCACATGGCCGGTGCCCCCTCGGCCACATCTCTCGATGCGGCGAAGACCGCGCTGCTGGTCATCGATTTCCAGAACGAATACTTCGATGCCAGCGCCGCGCCGGGCTTCGCCGGTGGCCGCATGGTCATTCCCGATGGCGTGGCTGCGCTGCACCAGGCCGCGCGCGTGGTGCAGTTCGCCGACGCCCATGGCATCCGGGTGATCCACGTACAGCACGTGCTGCCGGCCAGCGCGCCGCTGTTCGCGCAGGACAGCGTCAATGCCGCCTTCCATCGCGATCTGCAGCCGCGCCAGGGCGAGACGGTGGTGCAGAAGGACAATGTCAGCGTGTTCGCCGGGGCTTCGGCCGCCGTGCTCGACACGGTGCTGCAGGACGCCGGCATCGATACCTTGATCGTCACCGGCCTGCAGACCCATGCCTGCGTGGTGGGTGCAGCGCGCGATGCCGGTGCGGCGCCGCGCGGTTACCGGGTGATCGTGGCCGGCGATGCCACCGCCAGCCGCGACCTGGATCTGGCCGGCGGCCAGCGCATCGGTCATCGCGCGCTGCACGAAGCCTCGCTGGCGCAGATCGAAGATGCCTTCGGTGAGGTCATCAGCACCGAGGCGCTGCTGGCGCTGCCGGTGCGCAAGGCCGGCAACGGCGCTTGATAAGCTGGCGGGGCCCGCAGATCGCGGGCTCCGCTACCGGGAGCTGCCCTCGATGGATCACTTCGCCGCCCTGCGCGCGCTGCGCACCATCGTCGAAGCGGGCAGCTTCACGGCCGCTGCCGAGCGCCTGGGCACCACCCATTCGGCGATGTCGCGGCAGCTGCGGCAACTGGAAGAACACCTGCAGGTACGCCTGCTCGACCGCAACAGCCGCCGCCTGTCGCTGACGGAAGCCGGGCGTGACTACTACCGCGATGCCGTGGGCCTGCTTGATCGCCTGCAGGCCGCCGATGACCGCGCGCGCGCTGGGCAGGCCGAGCCCAGCGGCCGCCTGCGCATCAGCGTGCCGCAGGTGGTGGCCAGCCAGGAACTGCCGCACTGGCTGCCCGGATTCCTCGCCCGCTATCCGCAGGTCTCGCTGGATCTGTCCGCCGACGATCAACTGGTCGACGTGGTCGGCGGTGGCTTCGACCTGGCCCTGCGCATTGCGCCGTCACTGCCGGACAGCCAGCTGGTGGCGCGCGAGCTGGCCCGTTGCCCGCGCATCCTGATTGCGGCACCGGCCTATGTGGCCCGGCACGGCCTGCCGCGGCAGGCGGCGGACCTGCAGCAGCACACGCTGCTGGGCTTCAGCCCGACCGCCGCCAGTGCGCCGTGGCAGCTGCAGGGTCCGCGCGGTGCCAGCGCCAGCATCGAGGCCGGCCAGCGCCTGCGCGTGGATGCCACGCCGGCCTTGCACGCAGCGGTGATGGCCGGCATGGGCATCAGCCTGTTCACGGCGTTGACCGTGCAGGAGGACCTGCGCGCCGGCCGCCTGATCCGCGTGCTGCCGGCCTGGAATGCCGGCCAGCGCTGCTACTTCGCGCTGTACCCGCATGCCCGTGCACTCGCACCGAAAGTGCGCGCGCTGGTCGATCACCTGGCGGCGCACTACGCTGCATGGACGGGCGCGGCAGAGTAGCCACGCCACGGCAACGAGGAACGTGATGGATCCGGTCTATCTGCTGGTGGCGATTGGCGCGATCGTCGCGGGTTTCGTACAGGGACTGTCCGGGTTCGCCTTCGGGATGGTGGCGATGTCCTTCTGGGCGTGGGGATTGGACCCGCGCCTGGCTGCGGCGCTGTCGGTATTCGGTGCGCTTACCGGCCAGCTGCTGGCGGTGTTCACCGTGCGGCGCGGCTTCAACCTGCGCCTGCTGCTGCCGTTCGTGCTGGGCGGCCTGGCCGGTATTCCGCTGGGCGTGCTGGTGCTGCCGCAGCTGGACATGGCCTGGTTCAAGGCGTTGCTGGGTGGTTTTCTGGCGGTCTGGTGCCCGGTGATGCTGGTGGTGCGCCGGCTGCCGCCAATCACGGTCGGTGGGCGCATCGGCGACGCGGTGGCCGGCATGGCCGGTGGCGTGCTCAGTGGCATCGGTGGCTTCGCCGGGCCGGTGCCGACGCTGTGGAGCACGTTGCGCGGCTTCGGCAAGGACGAGCAGCGCGCGGTCATCCAGAACTTCAACCTGGCCATGCTGGCGGTGACCATGGCCACCTACGTGGGCAATGGCATGGTCACCCGGCAGATGCTGCCGTACTTCGCCATCGTGGCCCCGGCCATGCTGGTGCCGACGCTGCTCGGCGCGCGCCTGTACATCGGCATCAGCGAGGCGCGCTTCCGGCAGATCGTGCTGGGCCTGCTGACCGCGTCCGGCATCGCCCTGCTGTGCTCGGCGCTGCCGGTGTTGCTGTCGCGCTGAGGCTCAGGCCGGGCGGAACATGCGGAAGCGCTGTTCGGCGCTGACCCGGAAGTAATCGGCCGGACCGCCACCGCGCAGGATCGGGTCGGCCGCAGCGGTGTCATAGATGCCATCGACCAGCAGCCGCGCGTCGATATGTACTGCCACCACCTCGCCCAGCACCAGCCAGCCGTTGGTGTCCTGGCCGGCGGCATCGCGCAGGCGCACGATCTGCGTGCAGCGGCATTCCATGCTGACCGGGCTCTGCGCCACGCGCGGCGGGCATACCTGGGTGGACGCCAGCGGCGCCAGTCCCGCCAGACTGAACTCATCGACCTCCGGCGCGACCGCGCGGCAGCTTTCGTTCATCGCCTCGGCCAGGTCGAAGGTGGCCAGGTTCCAGACGAATTCGCCGGTGGCCTCGATGTTGTGCAGCGAGTCTTTGCGGCCCTGGCTGGAGAAGCCGATGATCGGCGGGGTGTAGTTGAAGGCGTTGAAGAAGCTGTACGGCGCAAGGTTCAGGGCGCCGTCGGCATCGCAGCTGGAGATCCAGCCGATCGGGCGCGGGCCGATGATGGCGTTGAACGGATCGTGCGGCAGGCGGTGGCCGTCGGCCGGGCGGTAGCTGTGGAAGGTGTCGGACATGGGGTGGGGGTTCCGTAGAGTCGAGCTTGCTCGACGGGTTTTCTGTAGAGCCGAGCCCATGCTCGGCTGCATTTGCGCCTGGAGCAGCCGAGCATGGGCTCGGCTCTACCGCCCCTCCGCTCCAAGAAAAAGCCGCGACCCTTGCGGATCGCGGCTTGTCGTTTACGGCTTGATTGGACTCAGCGCTGCTGGATCTTCGACAGCAGGCGCAGGAATTCCACGTACAGCCAGACCAGGGTCACCATCAGGCCGAATGCGCCATACCACTCCATGTACTTCGGCGCGCGCTGGGCCACGCCGGTCTCGATGAAGTCGAAATCCAGCACCAGGTTCAGCGCGGCCACCACCACCACGAACAGGCTGAAGGCGATGCCCAGCAGGCTGGCGTCATGGATCATCGGCACGTTGATATTGAAGAAGCCCAGCACGAACGAGGCCAGGTAGAGCAGGGCGATGCCACCGGTGGCGGCGACCACGCCCAGCTTGAAGTTCTCGGTGACCTTGATCAGGCCGCTGCGGTAGGCGAACAGCAGGGCGAACAGGGTGCCGAAGGTCAGCAGCACCGCCTGGAACACGATGCCCGGGAACTTCATGTTGAACAGGGCCGAGATGGCGCCCAGGAACAGGCCTTCCACCAGCGCGTACATCGGCGCGGTGACCGGCGACCATTCCTTCTTGAAGATGGTCACCAGTGCCAGCACCAGGCCGCCGATCGCGCCGCCCATGGCGTACAGCTTGGCGCTGGGCATCACCTCGCCGAGCGGGTTGATCGACTGGTTCCAGGCGAAGGCGGCGGTCAGCACGGTCAGCAGCAACAGGATGCCGGTCTTGTTGACGGTGCCGTTGAGGGTCATCGCCTGGTCGGGGTGGGTCACCACCGAGCCGCTGGCCAGATCGAGGAAAGTCGACTCGGAAAGAGCCGGGTTGCCGCTGCGCATGCGAGATCTCCGTGCGAAAGGGGTGGTTACGGCCATCCGGCCGATTGCCGCGAGCATAGCCGATGGCTGCGTACGGTGGTGTGGCGGCGTCGCATCGGCGGGCCGGCCGCGTTGACAGGCTGGACCGCGCTTGTTCACAATGACCAGCTCCCCGGGCCTCTGCCCGAGGGGATTGCAACGCCGGGGTATAGCGCAGTCTGGTAGCGCGCCTGCTTTGGGAGCAGGATGTCGGGGGTTCGAATCCCTCTACCCCGACCAATCCCATTACGTCGGATTGGACGCCGTTCCGGTTCGGGCGCCCGTAGCTCAACTGGATAGAGCACCGGCCTTCTAAGCCGGCGGTTACAGGTTCGATTCCTGTCGGGCGCGCCATTGCAGGGAAGCTTTCCTGACTTCCGGCGCATGGCCCTCTTCATGTCCCCCCGTTACAGTCATTGCTCGGACAAGGCCGTCCGGGGCAGCGCGTTGTCCGCATTTCGTGCCCCATCAAAGGAGTGAGACGCATGACGGAACAGGCAGCCCGGGACAACGACCTCGCCGCGGAAGTGCAGCGCCTGCGCAGCAGCCAGCGGCGGCTTTCGCTGTACTGTGGCGGCGTCACCCTGCTGGCGGTGGCCGGCCTGCTGATGGGGGCCAGCGCACATCGCGATGCCTCGTTCGATGTCATCGATGCGCAGCGCATCAACATCCGCGAACCTGACGGCACCCTGCGCCTGGTCGTGTCCAATCGCACGCGTTTCCCCGGTGGCTTCATGAAGGGCGAGGAGATCACTGCGCACAAGCGGCCCATGGCCGGCATGCTGTTCCTCAATGACGAGGGCACCGAGAACGGTGGCCTGATCTTCAACGGTGCGCTGGGCAAGGACGGGCGCCCGGACAGCGGGATGAGCCTCACCTTTGATCGTTACCAGCAGGACCAGCAGCTGCAGTTGCTGGGGCTGGACGGTCCGGAGGGCAGTTTCGCGGGGTTGATGTTCAACGACGTGGCCGATGGCCTGAAACGCCCGATTTTTTCGGCCGATGACGAGCGCCTGGCCAAGGCGGGCGAGGAGGCAATCACTCGTCGCGTCTTCCTCGGCAAGTCCGGTTCGCACAACGCGATGCTGCAGTTGCTGGATGCAAAGGGGAATCCGCGCCTGCAGTTGCAGGTCACGCCGAAGGGCGAGGCGACGCTGGCGTTCCTGGATGAAGCAGGCGAAACGACCCGGGTCATCTCGGCCAGCGATCCCTGAGTGGCGGGTGCCGTCGGCCCCAGGCAGGCCCCTGCACATCAATGTGAAGAAGTGCTTGCAATTCCCGCGCGACTCCCGGAAAATGCCGGACTCGCTTCGGGGGACGGAACTTCTGCTTCCGCCCAACCAAGGCAACGTATCAGGCTCCAGCGCCAGCCGCATCGGCGATGAAGCAAAGTTTCAGTGGTGGCTGTAGCTCAGTTGGTTAGAGTACCGGATTGTGATTCCGGTGGTCGGGGGTTCGAATCCCCTCAGCCACCCCACTGTTTCAACCGCATCGGCAGCGCCGACACGGTATTGCAATAAACAGAATGCACGCTATAATGTGCGTCTGAGTTTCAAGGGCTGTTAGCTCAGTTGGTAGAGCAGTTGACTCTTAATCAATAGGTCCAAGGTTCGAATCCTTGACAGCCCACCAAGACGGAAGCCACCTGGTATGCCAGGTGGCTTTTTTCTTCAGATAGTGCGGTACCCGGAGCAGTGCGGACGTCAACGATGTTGAACGAAGTGCTTGCATCCCCCAGGCGGATGGGGTCATAATTCGCGCCCCGATTTCGGGCTGTTAGCTCAGTTGGTAGAGCAGTTGACTCTTAATCAATAGGTCCAAGGTTCGAATCCTTGACAGCCCACCAGACGAAAGCCACTTGGTTCGCCAAGTGGCTTTTTCTTGCCTGCGATCAGGTGATCGGCGGTAGTCGCGCATCCACGCTTGAAACTGGGTTACATGCGTCATCAGTGTTTTCAATGCTGTGCACTGCATCTCACCGATCGCGCTTCGCATCATTCCCAATGAATGTTCCGCGCCAGTGGCGCATGCAGGTGGAGTGAGTGTTGATGATTGCAATGAAACCGAATGCAGGGCTGATCGTGTCTGGCGCGCTGCTGCTCGCGCTGGTGGGCTGCACGGCGGGCGAGCCGCCTGCGACCGCCGAAGATCACGCGCAGACGGTGGAGCGTGATGCCGACACGGCAAGTGTGGCGGCACAGCCGGCAGTGCCATCGGAAGAAGACGGCGCAATGCCCGAGGCGGTCGAGGTCACCCGCGCAGCGGACGGTTCCTCGGCCGAGCTGCGCAAAGCCGATCCTGCAGCGGCGCCGTCCTCGTCTGCACCGGCCCAGCCAGCGCAGTAATCCCACCGGGCCCGCGGTGGCTCAGGCCATCCGGGCCCGGACCGGTACCGCACGCAGTCGCGGCAGGCGGCGTCCCGTTTCGTAGGCCAGCAGCGGCAGCGCCCAGCTCAGCACCAGCAGGCTGGGTACCATCACCAGTGGCGATGCCAGCTGCATCAACGGTGGTACCAGCAGGAACAAGCGGAAGACCGCCGGCGACAGGGTCACCAGGTAGCTGCGCAGCATCCAGCGCCGATGGGCGTCGATCTCGCCGCGGCGGATCGTGCGGTAGCCGCGCAGTGACGTGATCAGCCAGGCAAGCCCGGTGGCAGCAAACGCGAGTTTCAGTGCCAGCCAGCCTTGGGTCGTGACGAGCAGCCCGACCACGGCGGCACTGCCCAGCAGGATGCCCAGCAGATAGGTGCGCCCCAGCCAGCGGTGCAGGGCGGGCCAGCGCCGGCGCAATGCCGCCACGAACTGGCTGGCCCCCGCCAGCATGGCCAGGCTGCCGCCGGTGATGTGCAGCCACAGCCAGTTGCGCCGGTCCCAGAACATGCCGTAGGCCTCGGGCGTCACCTGCACATAGCGCTGCGCGGTGGCCCACAGGAAGTGCCCGGCCACGGCCAGGCCCAGAAGCCAGAAGGTGGCCTTCCACCAGGCGTTCCAGGTGCGCGGGGAGGGCGCGGCAGTGCTGATGTGCTCCATCGGGATGTCCGGCCAGGGCAGTCTGGCGAGTCTGCGCGAAATGCGTTGATCCGCACATTCAGCTTTGTCACGCCTTTCGCTTTCCAGCCCCGCCTGCGACAATGAACCCCTGTGCCGGCCACGCGAAAGTGGCGGAATTGGTAGACGCCCTGGATTTAGGTTCCAGTGTCGCAAGGCGTGGGGGTTCGAGTCCCCCCTTTCGCACCAGTGCCGGCCTGTCCCCGCCCTGATCGGGCTCCCTGCGGCCCCTTGACCGCCACGCGCTGGCAGTGCAGGCCGAATTGGGCGAAACTAAAGGGCTGCGGCAAGCAGGCGCGTCCCAGACGTCGTGTCCTTACAACCGTTTCATCCCAATCATCGAGCCGGGGGCGTGGGCCACCGGTGGCAGGAGTCAACATGCAAGCTTCGATCGAAACCATCGGCAACCTGGAACGCCGCCTGAGCTTCTCGCTGCCGGAAGACCGTCTGCAGAGCCACATCAACGGCCGCCTGGGCGAAATCGCCCGTACCACCCGCATCAAGGGCTTCCGTCCGGGCAAGGTGCCGGCCAAGGTGATCGAGCAGCGCTTCGGCGCGCAGGTCCGTGGCGAGGCGCTGGACGGCCTGCTGCGCGAAACCTTCGATGCCGCCGTGCGCGAGCACGACCTGCGCATCGTCGGCAGCCCGCGCATCGACAAGGGCGAGGAAGGTGAGTTCTCCTTCGTGGCCACCGTCGAAGTGGTGCCGGACTTCGGCGACATCGACGTCAGCAAGCTGACCGTGGTGCGCCACACCGCTGAAATCACCGACGCCGACATCGACCAGATGATCGAGAACCTGCAGAACCAGCGTCGCACCTGGGCCCCGGTCACCCGTGGCGCGCAGGACGGCGACCTGGTCGCGCTGGAAACCTGGTCGCAGGCCGGCGAAGAGCGCCTGCCGGCCGAAGGCACCGAGAAGGGTTCGATCGTGCTCGGCCAGGGCATGATGTTCGAAACCATCGAAAAGGGCCTGGTCGGCCTGGCCAAGGGCGAAGAAAAGACCCTGGACGTCGAGTTCCCGGCTGACTGGCGCGTGCCGGTGCTGGCGGGCAAGACCGTGCAGGTCACCGTCAAGGTCGTCGAACTGTCCGAGCCGGTCGTGCCGGCCGTCGATGAAGCCTTCATCAAGAGCTTCGGCGTGAAGGGCGGCGACGTCGAGCAGTTCCGCAGCGACATCCGCGCCAATCTGGAGCGCGAGCTGAAGGGCGCCCTGATGAACCGCCTGCGCCGCGAAGTGGGCGAGCAGCTGATCGCTGCTTACGCGTCGGTGGAAATGCCGCCGCGCCTGGTCGAGAACGAAGCCCGCGCCATGCTGGCCCAGCAGGTCGAGCAGGCCCGCCGCAACGGCCAGAACGTCGGTGACGTCCCGGCCGATGCCCACGAAGGCTTCAAGGATGCCGCCGCCAAGCGCGTGCTGGTCGGCCTGGTGGTGGGCGAAGTGGCCCGCACCAACGACCTGCGCCTGGAGCCCAAGCGCCTGAATGAAACGATGCGTCTGATCGCTTCGACCTACGAAGAGCCGGAGCAGGTCATTGAGATGTACCGCAACGACCCCCAGCTGATGTCTGGCCTGCAGAACCGCGTGATGGAAGAGCAGGTGATCGACTGGATCGCCGAGCGTGCCCAGCACACCGAAGAAAAGCTGTCGTTCCAGGACGCGATCCGCCAGTAATACGGGGCGGATCTCCCCATACCCCGCGCCTGCCCTGGCGCGGGGGTGTTTCCCCCAAGACAGGTACCTCACGAAATGGACAACCGGACCAAAGCCCTGAACATGGTTCCCATGGTGGTCGAGCAGACCAGCCGCGGCGAGCGTGCCTACGACATCTATTCGCGCCTGTTGAAGGAGCGCCTGATCTTCCTCGTTGGCCCGATCGATGATCACATGGCCAACGTGGTGGTGGCGCAGCTGCTGTTCCTGGAAGCGGAAAACCCGGAAAAGGACATCAGCATCTACATCAACTCGCCGGGTGGCGTGGTCACCGCCGGCATGGCGATCTACGACACCATGCAGTACATCAAGCCGGACGTGAGCACCATCTGCGTCGGCCAGGCCGCCTCGATGGGCGCCCTGCTGCTGGCTTCGGGCGCTGCCGGAAAGCGTTATGCGCTGCCGAACTCGCGCGTGATGATCCACCAGCCGCTGGGCGGCTTCCAGGGCCAGGCCACGGACATCGACATCCATGCCCGTGAAATCCTGACCCTGCGTTCGCGCCTGAACGAAGTGCTGGCCAAGCACACCGGCCAGTCGCTGGAAACGATTGCCCGCGACACCGAGCGCGACAACTTCAAGAGCGCGGTCGACTCGGTGGCCTACGGCCTGGTCGACCAGGTGCTGGAGCGTCGTCCGGAAGAGTCGATCCAGGCCGGTTGATCGGCCTTCACGGGGCCAGGGAGGCCCCGTTCCTGCAGGGTCGGACCGGGACTGGTGTCCCTCCGGCCCTGTGCTATTCTCGAATCGAACCCCCGTTCAGCGGGTGGGGTAACTGGGTAAGCGAAGCATGAGCGAAGACCGCCAAGGTCGTTCCACGGACACCGGCAAGATCCTCTACTGCTCTTTCTGCGGAAAGAGCCAGCATGAAGTGCGCAAGCTGATTGCCGGTCCGAGCGTGTTCATCTGCGATGAGTGCGTGGAGCTGTGCAACGACATCATCCGTGAAGAACTCGAGGAAAAGGCGCAGTCGGCGCGCAGTTCGCTGCCCAAGCCGCGCGAGATCCTCGAGGTGCTCGACCAGTACGTGATTGGCCAGAACCGGGCCAAGCGCACCCTGGCCGTGGCTGTCTACAACCACTACAAGCGCATCGAGAGCCGGCAGAAGAACGATGAGGTCGAACTGGCCAAGTCGAACATCCTGCTGGTCGGCCCGACCGGTTCGGGCAAGACCCTGCTGGCCGAAACCCTGGCCCGCCTGCTCAACGTGCCGTTCACCATGGCCGACGCCACCACGCTGACCGAAGCCGGTTACGTGGGCGAGGACGTGGAGAACATCATCCAGAAGCTGCTGCAGAAGTGCGACTACGACGTCGAGAAGGCGCAGCAGGGCATCGTCTACATCGATGAAATCGACAAGATCTCGCGCAAGAGCGAGAACCCGTCGATCACCCGCGATGTGTCCGGCGAAGGCGTGCAGCAGGCCCTGCTGAAGCTGATCGAAGGCACCGTGGCCAGCGTTCCGCCGCAGGGCGGCCGCAAGCACCCGCAGCAGGAATTCCTGCAGGTGGACACCAAGAACATCCTGTTCATCTGTGGCGGCGCGTTTGCCGGCCTGGACAAGGTGATCCAGCAGCGTTCCAACGACGCCGGCGGCATCGGCTTCGGTGCCAAGGTCAAGAGCGCCGAGCGCAAGGTGGAAGTGGGCAAGGTGCTGGCCGAAGTCGAGCCGGAAGACCTGATCAAGTTCGGCCTGATCCCCGAGTTCGTCGGCCGCCTGCCGGTGGTGGCGACCCTGGAGGAGCTGGACGAGCCGGCCCTGATCAAGATCCTGACCGAGCCGAAGAACGCCATCACCAAGCAGTTCAAGAAGCTGTTCGAGATGGAGAACGTCGAGCTGGAGTTCCGTCCGGACGCGCTGTCGGCCATCGCCAGGAAGGCGCTCAAGCGCAAGACCGGCGCCCGTGGCCTGCGCACCATCGTCGAATCGGTCCTGCTGGACACCATGTACGACCTTCCTTCGCAGGAAAACGTCAGCAAGGTGGTCGTGGATGAATCGGTGATCGAGCACAAGTCCGAGCCGTACCTGATCTACCAGACCCCGGCGGCCCCTGAACAGAAGGCCGCAGGCGCCGAGTGATCCTTTCAAATCCTTGATTTGAAAGGAATTTAAACGAACGCCTTGCATCTGAAAGCCGATGGCCCCATAACGGGGCCATCGGCTTTTTTTGTCTCCGGAAGATGCCCTCCCGGAGGCGGTTTTCCCCTTCCCTGGAGCCCCCATGGCCCGTTCCCCAAGTGAAACCCTCGACCTGCCGGTCCTGCCGCTGCGCGACGTAGTGGTGTTCCCGCACATGGTCATCCCGCTGTTCGTCGGCCGTGACAAGTCCATGCACGCGCTCGAACAGGCAATGGAGGCAGACAAGCGCATCCTGCTGCTGGCGCAGAAGTCGGCCGAGACCGATGACCCGCATGCGGCCGACCTCTACCAGGTCGGTACGCTGGCGCAGGTGCTGCAGCTGCTGAAGCTGCCGGACGGCACCATCAAGGTGCTGGTCGAAGGCCTGTCGCGCGTGCAGGTCACCCAGGTCGACGAGCGTGATGGCTCGCTGCACGGCCAGGCCGTGGAGATCGACGCGGCCGACCCGCGCGAGCCGCGCGAGATCGAGGCCATCGCCCGCTCGCTGATGTCGCTGTTCGAGCAGTACGTCAAGACCAACCGCAAGCTGCCGCCGGAGCTGCTGCAGACCCTGGCCGGCATCGATGAGCCGGCACGCCTGGCCGACACCATCGCCGCGCACATCAGCGTGCGCCTGGCCGACAAGCAGCGCCTGCTGGAAACGCTGGCCGTGGGCGAGCGCCTGGAGATGCTGGTAGGCCTGGTCGACGGCGAGATCGACGTGCAGCAGATGGAAAAGCGCATCCGCGGCCGCGTGAAGTCGCAGATGGAAAAGAGCCAGCGCGAGTACTACCTCAACGAACAGATGAAGGCCATCCAGAAAGAACTGGGTGACCTCGACGACGCGCCGGGCGAGCTGGAAGAACTGGCCCGCAAGATCGCCGAAGCCGGCATGCCCAAGCCGGTGGAAACCAAGGCACGCAACGAGCTGAACAAGCTCAAGCAGATGTCGCCGATGTCGGCCGAGGCTGCCGTCGTGCGCAACTACCTGGAGTGGCTGCTGGGCGTGCCGTGGAAGAAGCGCACCAAGGTGCGCAAGGACCTGAAGGCCGCGCAGGACACCCTGGACGCCGATCACTACGGCCTGGACAAGGTCAAGGACCGCATCCTGGAATACCTGGCGGTGCAGTCGCGCGTGAAGCAGATGAAGGGCCCGATCCTGTGCCTGGTCGGGCCGCCGGGCGTGGGCAAGACCTCGCTGGGCCAGTCCATCGCCAAGGCCACCAACCGCAAGTTCGTGCGCATGTCGCTGGGCGGCGTGCGCGACGAGGCCGAGATCCGTGGCCACCGCCGTACCTACGTCGGTTCGATGCCGGGCCGCATCGTGCAGAACCTCAACAAGGTCGGCAGCAAGAACGCGCTGTTCGTGCTCGATGAGATCGACAAGATGTCGATGGACTTCCGTGGCGATCCGTCCTCGGCGCTGCTGGAAGTGCTCGACCCCGAGCAGAACAACGCGTTCAACGACCACTACCTGGAAGTGGACCTGGACCTGTCCGAAGTGATGTTCGTGGCGACCTCCAACTCGCTCAACATTCCGGGTCCGCTGCTGGACCGCATGGAAGTGATCCGCATCCCCGGCTACACCGAGGATGAGAAGCTCAACATCGCCACCCGTTACCTGTCGCCGAAGCAGATCAAGGCCAATGGCCTGAAGCCGGAAGAACTGGAAATCGGCAGCGATGCCATCCAGGACATCGTGCGCTACTACACGCGCGAATCCGGCGTGCGCAACCTGGAACGCGAGATCGCCAAGATCTGCCGCAAGGTGGTGAAGGAAATCGCCCTGGCCGGCCCGCAGCCGGTGAAGGCGAAGAAGGGCGCGAAGAAGTCCAAGGCCCTGGTCAGCGTCACCAGCAAGAACCTGGACAAGTACCTGGGTGTGCGCCGCTTCGATTTCGGCCGCGCCGAAGAAGCCAACGAAATCGGCCTGGTCACCGGCCTGGCCTGGACCGAGGTGGGCGGCGACCTGCTGCAGATCGAATCGACCCTGGTGCCGGGCAAGGGCCAGCTGATCCTGACCGGCCAGCTCGGCAACGTGATGAAGGAATCGGCGTCGGCAGCGCTGTCGGTGGTGCGTTCGCGCGCTGTCGGCTTCGGTATCGATGCGGATTTCCTGCAGAAGCACGACGTGCACGTGCACGTGCCCGATGGCGCCACGCCGAAGGACGGCCCCAGTGCCGGTGCGGCGATGGTCACCTCGCTGGTGTCGATGCTGAGCAAGGTGCCGGTGCGTGCCGACGTGGCGATGACCGGCGAGATCACCCTGCGCGGTCGCGTCACCGCCATCGGTGGCCTGAAGGAAAAGCTGCTGGCTGCACTGCGTGGCGGTATCCGCACGGTCATCATCCCCGAGGAGAACCGCAAGGACCTGGCTGACATTCCGGCCAACGTCACCCGCGATCTGCAGATCGTGCCGGTGAAGTACATCGAGGAAGTGCTGGACCTGGCGCTGGAGCGTCCGTTGGCACCGAAGAAGGCGCGCAAGAGTGCGCAGCGCGTCACGGTGCGCAGCAAGGCCAAACCGAGTGGAAACGCGCGCGTCAAGCATTGACGCGCGCTGTCGAAATGCCTGAAACCCGCGTCGTTGCTGGCTTTCCACCTTGCGTGGGGGTAGGGGCGCTGGTATAAAAGCAGCACCCGCGAATGAGTGATCGCAGTCTGGTGATCACTGAATTCGGCGAACAGTTTCCACATGGCGGCCGTGCGCGCATCGCGTGCGGTTGCTTCCCTGTCGAATAAGCGGAACCCACCGCCAAAGGAGTTGTAGAGAATGAACAAGACCGAATTGATCGATGCCGTTGCTGAAGCCGCCGACCTGACCAAGGCCGAGTCCAGCCGCGCTGTCGATGCCGTCGTTGCTGCCGTCACCAAGGCGCTGAAGGACGGCGATGCGGTCACCCTGGTTGGCTTCGGTACCTTCCAGGTCCGCGACCGTGCTGCCCGCACCGGCCGCAACCCGAAGACCGGCGACACCATCAAGATCGCTGCTTCGAAGAATCCGTCGTTCAAGGCTGGTAAGGCCCTGAAGGATGCTGTAAACTAAGCGGCTCGCTGGGGTGCTTAGCTCAGCGGTAGAGCGTCTCCTTTACACGGAGAGGGTCGGGGGTTCGAAACCCTCAGCACCCACCACAGCACCGCAGTAAAAGTTAAGTGTGGAGCGGTAGTTCAGCTGGTTAGAATGCTGGCCTGTCACGCCGGAGGT
>NZ_JACVTT010000041.1:0-39451 GCF_016624665.1 Stenotrophomonas sp. S39
CCGCTTTTGGCGTTGATTTGCAGGTTGCCGGCCAGCGGCCGGCACTACCGCAGGTGCCGGGCGCAGCCCGGCCGTATCATCCTCCCATGCCCCGCGAAAACCTCAACGACCTGCAGGCCTTCGTCCACGTTGCCCGCCAGGGCAGCTTCACCAAGGCCGCCGCCCAGCTCGGCGTCTCGCAGTCGGCCCTCAGCCATGCCATGCGCGGCCTGGAGGAGCGCCTCGGCGTGCGCCTGCTGACCCGTACCACCCGCAGCGTCTCCACCACCGAAGCCGGCGCGCGCCTGCTCGATACCCTCGCCCCGCGCCTGGCCGAGATCGAGAACGAACTGGCCGCGCTGGCCGAGTACCGCGAACGCCCCGCCGGCACCATCCGCATCAACGCCACCGGCCACGCCGCCGAGTACCTGGCCTGGCCACGGCTGGCGCCGCTGCTGCAGCAGTACCCCGACCTGAATGTCGAACTGACCGCCGATTACGCGCTGGCCGACATCGTTGCCGAGCGCTACGACATCGGTATCCGCCTCGGTGAACGCCTGGCCCTGGACATGGTGGCGGTGCCGATCAGCCCGCCGCTGCGCATGCGCGTGGTCGGCGCGCCCAGCTACTTCCGCCAGCACGCCATGCCCCGCCATCCGCAGGAGCTGGCAGCGCACAACTGCATCACCCTGCGCCTGCCCACCCACGGCGGGCTGATGCCGTGGGATTTCGGCCAGGATGGCAATGAGCTCAGCGTGCGCGTCAGCGGCCAGTGGACCTTCAACACCATGGGCATGACCCGCGAAGCCGCGCTGGCCGGCAGCGGCCTGGCCTGGCTGCCCGAGGACCAGGTGCTGGCACTGCTGGAACAGGGGCGGTTGCAGTCGGTGCTGGATGACTGGTGCCCGACGTTTGATGGCTACTACGCGTATTACCCCTCGCGCCGCCATGTCAGCGTGGCGATGCGCACGGTGCTGGATGCACTGCGTGGGCCGATGGGGTGAGGGTCAAGGAGTGCGGACCAACGGTCCGCACCCACCACCAACGGTCCGCACCCACAAAGGGCAGATCAGCCCTTGGCCTGTGCGGCACGCTGCGCGTTGTAGCGCTCGCCGACAATCGATACCTCTTCCAGCACCTGGGCAATGCGCTGCAGTTCGTCGGCCGACAGCACCAGCTCGGTCGCGGCCAGGTTTTCCTCCAGGCGGTGCACCTTGGTGGTGCCCGGAATAGGCACGATCCACGGTGCCTGCGCCAGCAGCCAGGCCAGTGCCACCTGCGCCGGGGTGGCGCCACGGGCCGCGGCAATCGTGCCGATGCGATCCACCAGCGCCTGGTTGGCGCGTCGGGCCTCCACTTCGAAGCGCGGCACGCTGTTGCGGAAATCGTTGTCGCTGAAGGTGGTATCGGCGGTGATGGTGCCGGTGAGGAAACCGCGGCCGAGCGGGCTGAACGGCACGAAGCCGATGCCCAGTTCCTGCAGGGTGGGCAGCAGTTCGCGTTCCGGCTCGCGCCACCACAGCGAGTACTCGCTCTGCACTGCGGCCACCGGCTGCACCGCATGCGCGCGGCGCACCGTCGCGGCACTGGCCTCGGACAGGCCGAAGTGGCCGACCTTGCCTTCGGCGATCAGGTCACGCACGGTGCCGGCCACATCCTCGATCGGCACGTTCGGGTCCACGCGGTGCTGGTAGAACAGGTCGATGTGGTCGGTGCGCAGGCGCTTGAGGCTGGCCTCGGCCACTGCGCGGATGTTTTCCGGGCGGCTGTCCAGGCCGGTATCGGTGCGGGCGTCCTTGAAGCCGAACTTGGTGGCGATCACCAGCTTGTCGCGGTACGGCACCAGCGCCTCGCCGACCAGTGCTTCATTGGTGTACGGGCCATAGACCTCGGCGGTATCGAAGAACGTCACGCCGCGTTCGACCGCGGCGTGCAGCAGGGCGATGCCCTGGCGCTGCTCGACCGGGGGGCCATAGCTGTGGCTCAGGCCCATGCAGCCCAGGCCAAGGGCGGAAACCTTCAGGCCGCTGCGGCCGAGTTCACGTGTCTGCATCGTCATGCTCCAGAGGGGGAGCGACGACGATACGCCCCTCCCCCCGCTGGATTGAACGACCTGGATGGCAGTCGGTCATGACTGGATTTCATCAATCCACCGCCGTGCCGGTCACTCCATGGCCTGCAGGGCGTCGGCACATCCGGCCAGTTCGGCCATCATCCTGCCGGCGGTGCGGAACGCCACATCCTGCGGCACCCACCGCGCGAACCAGCGCTGCTCACCGTCCACCACGGACTCGAACGTCCACGTTGAGCCATCCAGCCCTGCGCTCGAATCTTCGCCCTGCAGGCGCGCGAACGCGGCGGTGACGGTCTTCCATTCCTGCGCACTCAACGCGCGTGGCGGAGGGCACGTCCAACCGTTGATGATGCTGGAGGGCTGCCCGGGCGAGGATCCGGGAATCTCCCACGCGCGCGCACTGCGGCCGACAATCCATGCCTGGCCGGCGGCGTTGCGCTGCGCGCGTATCACCACGCCCGGGAAGAAGGAGGGCGACCAGACGAAACGATAGGCCTGGACCGGAACGTGGCCACAGCGGAAGGACGGCTCAGGCAGGCCCGGCAGATCCCGCAGATGGACAGCGTAGGTCGCCCTCGCAAACCCGGTGAAATCATGGAACGGCAGCGGCTCGCGGCTTTGCGCCTGTGCAGGCGGAGGCAGCAGGTACCAGGCGTGCGCCAGCGGATCGCCGCAGCTTTCGGCCGCGGCTGGCGCGGCGGGCCCGGACGTGCGGGCACACCCGGCCTGCAGCACCACGATTGCCAGCACCACGCTCGTCGTCACACGCATGCAGGCCTCCCTGGCCGGTTCATGGCGGTCATCCCGAAGCAGAGGGCGCCCGCAGGCGCCCAGCGGTCAACGGACCTCGGAAATCTCCACGCCATCCAAACCCTGCGACAGGGTGCGGGCATCGCCGCCCTGGCTGAGCTTGATGCGCAGGCGCACTTCGTTCTGCGAATCGGCGTAACGCAGCGCGTCCTCGTAGCTGATCTCGCCGGCCTGGTACAGCTCGAACAGGCTCTGGTCGAAGGTCTTCATGCCCAGCTGCACGGACTCCTTCATCAGCTCCTTGAGCTTGTGGATCTCGCCTTCGCGGATGTAATCCTGCACCAGCGGCGTGCCCAGCAGGATTTCCATCGCCACCTTGCGCGAGCGCCCATCGGGCGAAGGAATCAGCTGCTGCGCGACCACGCCCTTGAGGTTCAGCGACAGATCCATCAGCAGCTGGTTGCGGCGGTCTTCCGGGAAGAAGTTGATGATGCGGTCCATCGCCTGGTTGGCGTTGTTGGCGTGCAGCGTGCACAGCACCAGGTGGCCGGTTTCAGCGAAGGCGATGGCGTGGTCCATGCCCTCGCGGGTACGCACCTCGCCGATCATGATCACGTCCGGTGCCTGGCGCAGGGTGTTCTTCAGCGCCGCTTCCCAGCTGTCGGTATCGATGCCGACTTCGCGCTGGGTGATGATGCAGCCCTCGTGCTTGTGCACGAACTCGATCGGGTCTTCGATGGTGATGATGTGGCCGGTCGAGTTCTGGTTGCGGTAACCGATCATCGCTGCCAGCGAGGTCGACTTGCCGGTACCGGTGGCACCGACGAAGAGGATGATGCCGCGCTTGGTCATCGCCAGCGTCTTGATGATCGGCGGCAGGCTCAGTTCTTCCACGGTCGGGATGCGCGTCTCGATGCGACGCAGCACCATGCCCACCTGGTTGCGCTGGTAGAAGCAGCTCACGCGGAAACGGCCGACACCGGCCAGGCCGATGGCGAAGTTGCACTCGTGGGTCTTCTCGAATTCCTCGCGCTGCGCCGGGGTCATCACGTTGAGGACCAGGTCGCGGCTCTGCTGCGGGGTCAGCGGCGTCTGCGTGATGGGCGAGATCTTGCCGTTGACCTTGATCGCCGGCGGCATGCCCGCGGTGATGAACAGGTCCGAGGCGCGCTGGTGCGCCATCAGCTTGAGGAATGAGGTGAAATCGATGGTGCTGGCGGTACTGGCGGTGCTGTTCATGGCGGGCTCCCAATGGGCATGTGCCAGAGATCGGTCGGTGGACAGGACATCGCGGGACGGCGGCATGGATGCGCACCGCCCCACCGTTGCCTCGCCTTACTCGAACAGACGCTTGTCCTTGGCGTACTCGCGCGCCTGGTTGCGGGTGATCAGGCTGCGCTTGACCAGGTCCTGCAGATGCTGGTCCAGGGTCATCATTCCGTACTGCTGGCCGGTCTGGATGGCCGAGTACATCTGCGCGACCTTGTCCTCGCGGATCAGGTTGCGGATGGCCGGGGTGCCGACCATGATTTCCCACGCCGCCGTACGGCCGCCGCCCACCTTCTTCAGCAGCGCCTGCGAAATGACCGCGCGCAGCGATTCGGACAGCATCGAGCGCACCATCGGCTTTTCGCCGGCGGGGAACACGTCGATGATGCGGTCGATGGTCTTGGCCGCCGAACTGGTATGCAGGGTGCCGAACACCAGGTGGCCGGTTTCCGCGGCGGTCAGCGCCAGGCGGATGGTTTCCAGGTCACGCAGTTCGCCCACCAGGATGATGTCCGGATCCTCACGCAGCGCCGAGCGCAGTGCTTCGTTGAAGCCGTGCGTATCGCGGTGCACTTCGCGCTGGTTGATCAGGCACTTCTGCGAGGTGTGCACGAATTCAATCGGATCCTCGACGGTGAGGATGTGGCCGTATTCGTTCTTGTTGATGTAGTCGATCATCGCTGCCAGCGTGGTCGACTTGCCCGAACCGGTCGGGCCGGTCACCAGGATCAGGCCCTGCGGCTGCTGGATCACCTCGCGGAACAGCGGCGGGCAGGCCAGGTCCTCCAGGGTCAGCACCTCGGAGGGAATGGTACGGAACACCGCACCGGCGCCGCGGTTCTGGTTGAAGGCGTTGACACGGAAGCGCGCCAGCGACGGGATCTCGAAGGAGAAGTCGACTTCGAGGAATTCCTCGTAATCGCGCCGCTGCTTGTCGGACATGATGTCGTACACCAGCGCATGGACCTGCTTGTGGTCCAGGGCCGGGATGTTGATCCGGCGAACATCGCCGTCCACGCGGATCATCGGCGGCAGGCCTGCAGACAGGTGCAGGTCGGACGCTTTGTTCTTTACGGAAAACGCCAACAGCTCGGCGATATCCATGAGCGGCTACTCCCCAATAACGGCTTCGACTGGAAGGATCTTTCCCCTGGCGGCAGTATAGCCTCCTGTCACACTGGAACGCGTTACGTGGCCACTGCCCTGCCCGAGATCCTGAGCAATCTGCACAACGCCGCCGAGGCCGCCGGGCGGCCACCGCCGCGCCTGCTGGCGGTTTCCAAGACCCAGCCGGCCGAGGCCGTGGCGGCCCTGGCTGCGCAGGGCCAGCGCGCCTTCGGCGAGAACTACGTGCAGGAAGCCCTGGCCAAGATGCAGGCGCTGCAGGCGCTGGGGCTGGAATGGCACCTGATCGGCCACCTGCAGTCGAACAAGGCCGAAGCCGTGGCCAGCCATTTCGACTGGGTGCAGAGCGTGGACCGGCCCAAGCTGGTAAGCGCCCTGGCCCGGTACCGCCCGGCTGGCCGCGGGCCGCTGAACGTGCTCATCCAGGTCAACATCGACGATGAAGGCAGCAAGCACGGCTGCGCACCGCAGGACGTGGACGCACTGGCCGCGGCCATCAGCGCCGAGCCTGCGCTGTGCCTGCGCGGGCTGATGGCCATTCCGGCACCGTGGCCGGAGGCCGAGCGCCGCCGCGATGCCTTCGTGCGCATGCATGCCCTTTTCCAGACGCTGGCCGCGCGCCATCCGCAGGTGGACACCCTGTCGATGGGCATGAGCAGCGATTACGCCGAGGCCATTGCCGAAGGTGCCACCCTGGTGCGCATCGGCACCGCCCTGTTCGGTGCGCGTCCGCGCCCGGCCTGAACCAAGGAATCCCGCATGACAGTTGAATCGATCACCTTCATCGGCGGCGGCAACATGGCCCGCAGCCTCATTGCCGGGCTGGTCCGCCAGGGCGTGCCGCCGGCGCAGATCCACGTGGCCGAGCCGGTGGCCGTGCTGCGCGAGGCCCTGGCCGCCGATTTCGGCGTGCAGACCCACGACAACGCCGCCGATGCCGCCGCCCAGGGCCAGACCTGGCTGCTGGCGGTGAAGCCGCAGGTGCTGCGCGAGGTCTGCCAATCGCTGCAGGCGCTGGCCCAGGCGCAGGCGCCGCTGGTGGTGTCCATCGCTGCGGGCATCACCAGCGCGCAGCTGCAACGCTGGCTGGGCGGTGCGCTGCCGGTGGTGCGCGCGATGCCCAACACCCCTGCCCTGCTGGGCGCCGGGGTGACCGGCCTGTACGCCACGCCTGCCGTGGATGTGCAGCAGCATGCGCAGGCCGAACGCGTGCTGGCCAGCGCCGGGCGCACGGTGTGGATCGAGGACGAAGCGCTGATGGATTCGGTCACGGCCGTGTCCGGTAGCGGCCCGGCCTATGTGTTCCTGCTGGCCGAAGCGATGGAAGCGGCCGGCATTGCGCAGGGCCTGCCGGCTGATGCGGCCCGCGCGCTGACGGTGCAGACCCTGCTGGGCGCCTCGCGCATGCTGGACGAAGCCGGTGAAAGCCCGGCCGAACTGCGGCGCCGGGTGACCTCGCCCAACGGCACCACCCAGGCCGCCATCGAGAGTTTCCAGGCCGATGGTTTCGAGGCCCTGGTGGCCAAGGCCCTGCGCGCGGCGCAGCAGCGCGGGCGGGAGTTGTCGGCGGCGAATGACTGACCGCGATCTGTGATGTCGTGGCGCCCCCCCGGGGGCCCCCCCCCCCCTTTTTTTTTTCCCCCCCCCCCCCGGGGCCCCCCCCCACCGCACCGCATCGTCAACGCGCCAATGTGGCCTCGGTCCACCGGCCAGTAGATCCACGCCGTGCGTGGATGGAGCCTTCCCGGTGCACCGACACGCCGGCATCGACGCATGGCATCGATCTACCCAACGTGCTGCAGCACGTACTCCACGAAACACTGCAGCCGCGGACGCGGGCGTCGGTCCGGCAGATAGATCAGGTGCATCGGTCGCGGCGCCGGCACGTAATCGCGCAACAGCGGCTTCAGGCGCCCGGCTGCGATGTCCGCGGCCAGCAGCGCGGTCGGCTGCAGGATCAGGCCGGCCCCGGCCACCGCCGCTTCGCGCAGTGCATAGCCATCGTTGCTGGACAGCCGCGCATCCCAGTCCACCTGTTCGCCATTGGCCAGCTGCCAGCCATGGCCGCCACGCCACGCCAGGTGGCTCAGGCAGTCATGTCCGGCCAGGTCGGCCGGCGTGCGCGGCGTGCCGTGCCGGCGCAGGTAGGCCGGTGATGCACACAGGCTCATCGCATACGGCGGCAGCGGGCGCGCCACCAGTTCCTGCGACGGCAGCGGCCCGACCCGGATCGCCGCATCGAAGCCATCCTCGATCAGGTCCACGCGGCGGTTGCTCAGGTCCAGCTCGATGTTGAGCAGCGGCTGCGCGCGCAACAGCCCCGACAACAACGGCGCCAGTACGCAGCTGCCCCAGGTGGTCGGCGCGCTGATGCGCAGCAGGCCCTGCGGCTGCCGTTGCAACCCGGCGACGTCAGCCTCAGCCTGCTGCACCTGCTCCAGTACCTGCCGGCAGCCGGCCAGGTAAGCCGTGCCCGCGTCGGTCAGGCGCTGGTGGCGGGTGTTCCGCTGCAGCAGTGCGGTGCCCAGGTGTGCTTCCAGCTGCTGGATGTACTTGCCGACCATCACCGCCGACACCTGCAGCTGCACGGCGGCGGCCGCGAAGCTGCCCTGCTCGGCCACGGCCAAGAAGGCCTGCATGCAGCGCAAAGTATCCATTGCTAACCCCGGGTTAGGAATATGCGAATCATACGCCGCTTACCAAACCCGCAACCGGCGGCGCAGACTGGAGCCCTTCCCCTTGAGGACGCCACCATGAAGATCCTGCTTGTCGGTGCCAGCGGCACCCTCGGCCAGGCGGTCGCCCGCCACCTTGGCCAGCACCACGAAATCCTCGCCGCCGGCCGCCGCAGCGGTGCGCTGCGCGTGGACCTGGCCGACGATGCCAGCGTCTCGGCGCTGTTTGCACAGACCGGCCCGGTCGATGCGGTGATCTCCACCACCGGCAACGTGCATTTCGGCCCGCTGCAGACGATGACCGCCGCGCAGTTCAACAGTGGCCTGCAGGACAAGCTGCTCGGCCAGGTGCGGCTGGCGCTGGCGGCGCAGCATCACCTCAATCCGGGCGGTTCGATCACCCTCACCACCGGCATCATCAGCGCGCAGCCGATCCGCGACGGCGTCAATGCCACGGCGGTCAACCAGGCGCTGGAAGGTTTCGTGCGCGCCGCAGCGCTGGAACTGCTGCCGCGCGGCCTGCGCATCAACGCGGTCAGCCCGAACGTGCTGGCCGAATCGCTGGATTCCTACGGCCCTTATTTCCCCGGCTTTGAAGCCGTGCCAGCGCAGCGCGCGGCACTGGCCTTCCAGCGCGCGGTGGAAGGCATCCAGAGCGGCGAAACCCTCACCGTCTGGTAACTGCTGCAACCGACGCCGGGCATGGCCCGGCGCTACCGGGCGCGGCTCAGCCCCAACGCATGGGGCCGTCGCCGCGCTCGCCAAGCACGTCGTCGGGGTTGGCCAGGCGGCAGCGCTTCAGCGACAGGCAGCCGCAGCCGATGCAGCCGGTCAGTTCATCGCGCAGCAGCTGCAGCATGTGGATGCGTTCTTCCAGTTCCTGCTGCCAGCGCGCGGACAGCCGCGCCCAGTCGGCCTTGGTTGGTGCGCGGCCCTGCGGCAGGGTCTCGAACGCGCGTGCCACCGCTTCCAGCGGCATGCCGACCCGCTGCGCCACGCGGATCACCGCCAGCCGACGCAGCACGTCGCGCGCATAGCGGCGCTGGTTGCCCGCCGTGCGCAGGCTGCTGATCAGGCCCTTGCGCTCGTAGAAGTGCAGCGCCGATACCGCGACACCGCTGCGGCGGGCCACGTCACCCACGCTCAGTTCCTGTTCCTGCATCGCTTGACCTCAACCATGGTTCAGGTGTCATGCTGCGTCCTTCGCCGCCGGATGACAAGCGCGGCCCGAGTACCCGTCTCCGCATGAACACCCCCACCACCGCTCCGGCGACGGCCACCGCCGCGCCCGGCTCCATCCTCTCGCCCGCCCACCGCGGCACCACCATCGGCATGGTCGTGCTGGTCGCCCTGCTCGCCTTCGAAGCGCTGGCCGTAGCCGCGGCGATGCCCACCGTGGCCGAGGCACTGGATGGCCTGCGCCTGTACGCACTGGCCTTCGGCGGCACCCTGGCCACCAGCGTGGTGGGCATGACCGTGGCCGGGCGCTGGACCGACCGCAGCGGCCCGGCGCGACCGCTGTGGTGGGGGCTGACCTGCTTCGTGCTGGGCCTGTTGCTGGCCGGCCTGGCCACGCGCATGGGCACGCTGGTGGCCGGGCGGCTGCTGCAGGGCCTGGGCAGCGGCGCGATTTCGGTGGCGCTGTACGTGATGGTCGGACGCAACTACCCCGAGGCGCTGCGGCCGAAGGTATTCGCCGCGTTCTCGGCCGGCTGGGTCGTGCCGTCCATGGTGGGACCGGCGCTCAGCGGCATGATCGTGCAGCATCTGGGGTGGCGCTGGGTGTTCCTGGTCGTGCCCCTGCTGGCGATACCGGCGGCGCTGATGCTGCGCCCGGCGCTGGCGCGGCAGGCACCCGTCGAAACCCGCGACGGGGACGATGGCGGCGATGTCGTGCGCTGGGCCGCCGGTGCATCGCTGGCGGCGCTGCTGCTGTACTTCGGTGGGCAGCAGCAGGGCATGCCGGCGCTGGCCTGCATGGCCGTGGCCGTGGCCGGCCTGCTGCTGTGCGGGCACCGCCTGCTGCCACCGGGCACGCTGCGCCTGCGCCGCGGGCTGCCCAGCGTGATTGCACTGCGTGGCGTGGCGGCCGCCGCGTTCTTCGCCTGCGAAGCCTACCTGCCGCTGCTGCTGCAGCGCGAACGTGGCCTGTCGCCGAGCTGGGCCGGCGCGGTGCTCAGCCTGGGTGCGCTGGGCTGGTTCAGCGGCTCCTGGCTGCAGGGCCACCAGCAGCGCGGCTGGTCACGGCAGCAGCTGCTGCGCGTAGGCACGGTGCTGATGACCCTCGGCATCACCGCCACCCTGGCGGTGCTGTTCAACGCGGTGCCGCTGCCGGTCGCGCTGGCCGGCTGGACCGTCACCGGCTTCGGCATGGGCATGATCTACGCCAGCCTGTCGGTGCTTACCCTGTCGCTGTCCGCGCCGCAGGAACAGGGCCGCAACAGTTCGGCCCTGCAGCTGAGCGAAGCGTTGTGCGTGGCAACCGCGCTGGCGCTGTCCGGTGCGCTGTTCGCGTTGTTCGTGGAAACCGCGCCGCATACCGGCTATGTGCTGTGCCTGGCCATCACCGTGGGCCTGGCCGTGCTGGCCACCGTGGTGGCGCGGCGCGTGTGATGGTTGCCTGGGGTCGGATCCGTTTTCGCAGAAAACGGCTCCGACCCCAGCGTGTCACGGCGGGGTAGCAGTACCCACCTCGTCGATGTCACGGTGCAGGATGCGCCGCACTTCCAGCACCGCCTGCGGGCTTTCCTGCACGCTGTGGCCGGAGATGATCACCTTCTCCGACTGCGCGCCCGGCAGGTGCGCGCTCCAGTACGGCACCAGGCCATCGTCGGATTTCTCCAGCGGCAGTTCCGGTTTGCGCTGGGCGATGATCGAGTGGTACTTCAGGCCCGGTTTGATCGGCAGCTGCGCGGCCGCCTTCACGAACGGGTCGCTGGCCTTGAGGTTGTCGATGCTGTTGGGGATCTTCGGCTTGGCGGTGCCATCGACCTGCTGCTCGGCCTGCGCCAGCGCCAGGAACACATCCTCGAACTTGCCCAGGATGGTCAGCGGCAGGCGCACCAGCCGCCCGATCAGGCGGCCGACCTTGTTGCCGGCGATATCGGTGCCCTGGTGCGGGGCGGCGATGAAGATCGCGCGCTCCACCTCCGGCTGTGCCTTGAAGTGCAGCAGCGGCCCCAGCTTGCTCTGCACGCGTTTCAGGCGCTCCCCTTTCAGGTCGTAGTTGGCCAGCAGGTCGTTCCACAGCACATCACCCGAATCGCTCACCAGCAGCCGCGCCAGCACGCCGCCCATGCTGTGGCCGATGTAGACCATGTCCTTCGACGCACGCGTGCTGCCGTTGGGATCGAAGTGCTTCAACGTATCGTTGAAGGCAGTGGCGATCTCGTAGCGGTTCAAGGCGATGGGCGCGTTGGTGGGGTAATAGACCTGCCACACCTGGAACTGCCGGCGCAGCTCGGGGTCGCCCATGATCTCGTTGGCCAGGTTCACCCAGGCCTCCGGGCTGCTGGCCAGGCCGTGCAGCATGAAGATGATGCGACGGTTCGGGTCCCACGGCTGCATCAGGTAGATATGCGGTTCGCCGATGCCTTCACTCAGGCCGAACAGCGTGCGCAGCGACTGCGTAGCGAACCCGCTCTGCGCCAGCCACAGGCCGTAGGCCGCGGTGAAGTTGCCGGCCAGCGGCACCTGCTCGCCATGCAGGGTGATGCGTTCGGTGGCTTCCGGCGAATAGGCATCCAGTTCGACCCGCCGCGTGCGCATCACATCGTCCAGGCTGTCACCTTCGAAGCGCAGCAGCGCGGTGACGTTGATCGAGGACATCTCGCTGAACTCGGGCACGCCGTCGTCATGCCGATGGCGGCGGCCGCGTGCCGCGTCATCGTCGTCCACCGCGGGTTCGGCCTTGGGGCCATCGGCTGCCACCACCGGCACCACCAGCTTCGGCGGGTCCATCACCATCACCAGCTCGGCACCGAAGCCATCGCGGCGGTAGGTGCTGCGCAGGCCGACGAAGCTGACCGTACCGGCCGGCACCAGCTGCGACGGGATGCTTTTCAGCGCCAGCTGCTGGTAGTTGGCGGCCAACGTCCAGCTGCCGGCAGACATCGGCCGGGTGTAATCCTCGCCGGCCAGCGCTGCCGCACGCGCCCGCGCGAACAGCACCACCGCGGCCTTTTCCGCCGCGTAGTTGTAGTAGTCGCGTACCTGCGTCTGCCGGTCTTCGAACGCGCGGTCGGAGGGCGAGCGACCGCTGAAGAACAGGTAGGCGTAGCCGTAACGCGCCGCCTCCAGCCACGCGTCGAGCGCGGCATCGCTCATCGGCGGCTCGCCGGCGGCATGCTTCTTCGGGGTCAGCGCCAGTGCGGCCTTGACCCACAGTTCGGACAGCGTCGACAGCCGCTGCTCGACATTGAGGTCGTCGGTCATCAGCAGCGTGCTGCGGCAGACCAGGAAGTCCTTCTCGCACTGCGATTCATCCAGGCCGGCAGCGCTGAGCGTTTCGCGCGAGGCCGGGCTGAGCTTGCCGGTATTGAGCACGTCGGCGCGCTTGTTCACCAGCGAATCGCTGGAGGCCACCTGCTTGACCGTGACCATGGCACAGCCGCTGCTTGCCAGCAGGACGCACGCCGCCAGCAGCGCCGGCAGCACGCGCTGCCAGCGGATCGGGAAAACGAAGGTCATGGCTGCGGATCCTGCCCGGTGCCGGGAATGCCGCGACGGATCACGGCGGAGAAGTTGTCGCCCGGCGCCATCTGCAGCGCGCGTTCGGTGATGCGGCCCTTGGCCTGCAGTTCGGCATACGGCACGCCTGGCGCCAGTGCACCGACATCCTGTGCGTACTCGGCCAGGTAGCCGGACAGCAGCAGGCGGTAGTCCAGCGGCAGGCCCGGTGCGATGTGCCGGGCCAGGTCGAAGACGATCGTGGTGCAGTTGCTGGTGGCCGTGTTGTAGAAGGCCGGCGCGGCATCCAGCTGCCTGGCCTCATCGAGGTAGGCGGCGAACAGCGCCTTCAGCTGGCCGCGGTCCAGGCCGTGCAGGCGGTACAGGTAGACATCCTCGCCCCGCGCATTGGTGCGCGTGCGCAGGATGTCGGTCTCTTCCGAGGCCACCAGGGTCATCTCGAAGCGGCGGAAGAAGCCTCCCAGCGCCGAGAACGATTCGCCGCGCTCCTTGCGGATCTCCAGCGAGAACACCAGGTGGCGGCCATCGTCGAAACCGAACGAGACCAGCGTATGGGCGATGGCCGGGCCCATCCAGTAGGACAGCGCCAGATCGGCCGAGCGCAGCTGGTCCAGGTCGTACTCGCGGCGCACCCAGCGCGCGTCGTAGTCGGTCTCGCTGCGCCAGGTGAAGTCGCGCACATTGTCCAGCACCACGTGGCGGCCATCGAAGGACGCCACGTGCAGGCGCTGCGCCACGTCGTCGGCCCAGTCGCGGTCCTGGCGCGGGGTCAGCAGCAGCCACCACAGGCCGGCCAGCACCACCGAGGCAACGTAGAAGCCGATCCAGCGGCGGGCCTGTACACCGCGCGCCACTGTCCAGCTGGTCCACAGCGCCGCCAGCAGCCACAGCCCGGCCACGCCCGCCGACAGCCAGCCCGGCCCGGGCAGCTGGTAGGCAAACAAGCCGGCCATCCACAGCGCCAGCAGCGCCATGGCACATCCTGTCATCCAACGTCCTGCGGCTCTCACGGGCATCCTGTCGCGTTCGGGGGGGCGGCATAGTTAGCCACAAGCGAGCTGACGCTGGCATCACCGGCCCATTCAGCAACGGGCGCCGGCCGCCGGGACAGCGCATACTGGCGCGGTCACCACCTTCGGGAACAGCGATGGGAATCACCTCTGTAGCCGGTGTTGCGGTACAGCCCCGGCACCGCGCCACCTGCCATTGCGGCGCGGTCGAGCTGCTGCTGGACCTGCCCGACGGCATCGTCGACCCGCGCCGCTGCGACTGCTCGATGTGCCGGCGCCGTGGCGCCATCGCCGCCAGCGTCACCCGCGAGGGGCTGCAGGTGGTGCGCGGCCAGGACCACCTGCGCCTGTACCAGTTCAACACCCACGTGGCCGAGCATTACTTCTGCGGTGTCTGCGGCATCTACACCCATCACCGGCGCCGCTCCAACCCGGACCAGTACGGCTACAACGTGGCCTGCCTGGAAGGCATCGATCCCTTCGCGCTGGGCATCATCCCGGTCAACGACGGGGTCAACCACCCGGCCGACCAGACCGCCTAGTGGCGCGTGCGGCGCATGGCCGGGGTGACCTTCTGCCACGGTGCCATGCCGCTGCGCCCTGCCCGTACGGGGCGTTTCAGCCAGGGCCTGCGCGGCGGCGGCGGCGGGTCGACCGCCATCGGCGGCGGCAGCGGACGGCGGCTGGGCCAGAGATGATCAAGCAGCCACATGGCGGATCTCCGTGGGGGACGGGGATGATCGAATCTAGCCCTGCGGCGGCATGGACCGCGTGAGTCCCTGACGACACGACGATGACATGCCGGGCGACTCACGCGCGTTCCGCACTGGTTTCGTGCAACGCCTCGCTGCGCCCCAGCAGCAGCTGCCCAGCGCGCGGCTGCGGGTGTTCATCGATTACCTGGTCGAACACCTGTTCCGTGCTCGATAGACTGGGCAGCCGTATCGGAAGCAGTTGCGCACATGGCAATCAAACACCTGGACGTACTGAAACTGCTTGCCGCCGCCGGGCTGGTAGAGGCCATCGACGGCGACGTCAAGCGCTGCGCGCACTGGGCGCGACTCCCCCCTGAGGCGGCCGGGCGCGAACCTGCGCAGATCGGTGCAGAGGTGATGGGGAACGTACTGCTGCGCTGGAACTGCATCCTGCACGCCGACCCGGCCGAGGTCGCGCCGTTGTATGTCCACAAGACCGCGTTGGCGCTGGCGGTGTGCCTGCATCGCCAGGGATTTGCCGATGCGGAACTCACCGACGCAGCGGTTGCGGCGATCGCCGCCTTGAATGACGCCGTAGCATTGAATGACACCTTCCATCGCCGCAGTGCGGACATCGAAACCCTGCTGCGCAGCCCCGCGTTGATGCCGGCACGCCGCCCCTCGCAGGCGAAAGCGCACACCGCGTGGCGCGCCGGTGACGTGGTCGGCATGCAGGTGGGCGACCGCCACCATGCCTTCCATGTACGGGAGGTCAGCCAGGGTGCGCCCATCGTGGAGTTCTACGACATCGTGCAGGACACGCCACTGGCATGGGAACACCTGCAGGGCGTCGTCGCCCGTGGCGAACGGCTGAACGACGGCCGGGCGTACGTGGACCGGCATGCGCTGTATGGGCTGCAGTACCAGCCCGACCCCGCCCACCAGTTCCGCCTGCTGGCCAGCGGCATCGCGCAGGGGCCGGACAACGCCCACCTTGCCCGGCACAGCGGCCTGTACGCGGTCACCGATATCTTCCGCATGGCGCGTGAGCTGCTGCCGTAGTCCAGGCCTGCGAAGAATGCACCGCCCGCCGCCACTCCCCAGATGAGGTGCGCTCCGCCTGCACAGAGCTGCAGCGCTCACACCCACGCTGCGGCGTGGATGGGCGGCGGGCGATGCGGGTTGGCGTACCGGAAGACTCTGGAGCGGACCGGCGGATCGGGATGATCCCCACGCATCACCCGCCACGGACCAGCGGGCCGCGCCGTCCGGAAGCCGTCCTCCCTGGACAGCTTCCGGACACGCGCCAGAGTTTTTTGGGACGCCAATCCCAGCCAGCCACGAAGGCCGGCGAAGGGATGCTGACGGCGCGTGCCGACGCTGGCTGTAGGGGTTACCCGCAGCCACCCCTCAGGAATATGCGGATCGCCAACGCAGCGCGCTGAAACCCTTGTCCTGCAGTGCCCGCGCATCGGCGTCGCAACGCGCTGCGAACGGCATTTCAGGCACCACCGGCGCGGCAGAGACACGCCGCAATGTCGATCACGACAGATCCTGCTGGGCGGCCAGTGCCAGGAAGTGCTGAAGCACCGGCCCAGCCACGCCCGGCCGCGTGCAGAACTGCAGCTCGAAGCCCGCCTCGGCGCCATCGATCACGCGGTACACCACTTCCTGCGGACGGAAGCTGGCCATGCTGGCCGGCACGATCGCCACGCCCGCATCCACCGCCACCAGCGACAGCACCGCGTGCATGCCCTGCGCCTCCTGCACCACGCGCGGGGTGAAGCCGGCCGTGGTGCACAGGCCCAGCACCTGGGCGTGGAAGCCAATGCCCTCGCCCGCCGGCCAGGACACGAACGGCTGCTCGGCCAGCATCGCCACGGTAAGCGCCGGGCACGCCGCCAGGGCGTGCGTGCGCGGCAGGGCAATGGCCAGGCGATCCTGGTCGAACCCCTGCAGCGCCAGCTCGGTGGACGGAATGGGTGGGATCAGCACGCCCAGGTCGATGCGCTCTTCGCGCAGCCACTGCTGCTGTTGCCGCGAGGTGGCCTCATGCAGGTGCAGCTGCACCTGCGGATACGCCTGGCGGAACTGCCGGATCAGGCCCGGCAGGCGACCGTACAGGGCGCTGCCGACGTACCCCACGCGCAGGCTGCCGATCTGCCCGGCCGCCGCTTCACGGGTACGCTGCAGCGCCTGCCCGGCCTGCTGCAGCGTGGCACGGGCTTCCACCAGCAGGGTCTGCCCGGCGGCGGTCAGCCCCAGCGTGCGGTTGCCGCGCACGATCAGGCGCGTGCCCACGTCATCCTCCAGCCGCCGCATCGCCGCCGTCAGCGGTGGCTGCGACATGTGCAGGCGCGCGGCGGCGCGATGGAAATGCAGTTCTTCGGCCACCGCCACGAACTGGCGGAGCAGGCGCAGATCGATCATCTCGGCACGGGCAGCGGGGGGCTGCCTAGGGTACGCGCTCAGCCGCGTGCGTCGACACTCGGCCGTGCGATCACCGGCCACTGCAGGGCCACCGCTTCGATGCTGTCGGCCGCCACCGCGCGCAGGTCGCGCGGGTAGCCTACATGTTCGGCTTCCTGCAGGCGCAGGGCATGGAACTGGCCGTTGCTGGCACGCAGCACCCAGCCCCCTTCGTAGCACCGCGTCGATGCCAGGAAGGCCACGCCACTGGCCACCGCATCGGGGTGCAGCTCGTCGGGCTCGCCGTCGATGCCCCACATGCGCGTCTTTGCCACCGGCGAAACGGCGTTGACCACGATGCCGTGCTCGGCGCCCTCCAGTGCCAGCACGTTGACCAGCCCCAGCGCGGCCATCTTCGCCATCGCGTAGCCCGCCAGGCCTTTCTGCGCGTATTGCGGGTACAGCGCGCGGTCGGAGGTGGTCACCACGATGCGGCCGCCGCCGGCGTCGCGCATCGCCGGCCAGGCGGCCTGGGCCAGCCACAGTGGCGTCTTGGCGGCCAGCCGCAGCATCTGCTCCAGCGCATCGTCATCCACCGCCTCAAGCAGTTCATACGCGACCCAGCCGGCGTTGTGCACGATGAAATCGATGCGGCCATGCCGCTGCAGCAGTTCGCGCACCAGCGCGTGGCAGCACACGCGCGCATTGATCGCGCCCGAGGCCGCCTCCACCGACAGGCCCTGTGCCTGCAGGGCGGCCACGGCGTCGCCGATGCGGCCGGGATCGCTGCCGCGGCCGTCGAGGCCGGCACCCACGTCATGCATCACCACATGCGCGCCGCGCTGTGCCAGCAGGCGGCTGTACGCCAGGCCAAGACCGCCGGCCGCGCCGGTCACCAGGCCGACCTGGCCTTCAAAGGATACGAGGGAAGGTTTCATCCGCCGCAGCATGGGCGATGCGCCCGCGCTGCGGCCAATACCGATTGTCCACGCGCACGATAGCCGTTGCGTATCAACCACGGGCTCAGGCTTCCGAATCGCTGCGGCTGATGCGCGACACGCGCCAGCCACCATGCGAGGTGAAGCGCCCGCTGTCCCCCCAAACCGCAAACCGCAGCCCAACCACCGATGCGCGCAGGCGCGAGCAGTGCCACTCGCGCGCCTTGCCGTAGGCCTTGGCAAAGCGGTGCAGCAGCCCGCGGTTGGTTTTCTCCGGGCGCTGGGCCAGTCGATCATTGCGCATTTTGCGTTTCCCCTGTTGTCCATGCAGTGCGGATGCCTGTCATGGAACAACCGGAGAAACCGCGCGGAACCTATCGCGCCCGGGCAACCTGTGTGTCGGCCAGCTGCGCGTCCAGGGCCGCCGCGCGCAGCAGGAACTCCGAATGCGGCGACAGCCCGACCAGCTGCGGGCGGGCGCGCTGCAGCTGGGCCACGGCCGATGCCGCGTTGCCGGACTGCAGCAGGCTTTCCGCGTACGGAATGCGCCACTTCGCCGTGGCGGTGGAGTCGGCACCGTAGAAGCGCTCGAAGGTGGCCACGACGGTCGCCCAGCGCGCAGCGGCATCACCGGCACCACTCCGCTGTGCCAACAGCGCGGACTGCATCTGCTGGCGCAGCGCCAGGCTCGGCACCGGCGCAGGATGCTGCCGATCGAATGCGGCCAGCGCTTCCCGCGCCTGGGCGAAGCGGCCGGCACGGGTCAGCCACTCCAGCTCCACCAGTTCCAGCGTCACCAGCTGCTGGGAATCGGCCGCCAGGGTACGCCGCCACACCACGCCCACTTCGCGCAGCAGCGGCTCGGCTTCGGCGGTACGGTCCGCACGCATCAGCAGGCGCGCCAGCACCATCTGCACGTCCAGGCTGCGCGGGTGCTGCGTGCCCAGCAGCCGCTGGTGCAGGGCCAGCGTCTGCCGGTAGCCCTGCTCGGCCAGCGCGAGGTCGCCGCGCGCCTCTTCCATGATCGCCCGGCCGTACACCATGCCGGCGTACGCCAGGCTTTCGGCCCCATCCACCCGCGCGCTGGTGGCGATGGCCGCATCGAAGTGCTGCTGCGATTCGCCATAGCGGCCAAGATCGAGATACTGGCCTGCCAGCGCGGCTTCGGCCGAGGCCGTATAGCTGCTGTCGATGCCGAACAACTGGCGGGTGATGGCGAAGGTCTGCTCGGCCAGCCGCATCGCTTCGTCGGCACGCCCCTGCGCCAGCAGCGTGTAGACCAGCGAGCGCAGCACGCGCAGGCGGGCCGGCCCGTGCAGGGGCGAGGCATCGCCTCCGATGGCCGCCGCTTCGCGCAGCGTCTCCTCGGACAGCGGCAACCTGCCCTGCGACCGGTACAGCGTGCCCAGGTTGGACAGCGTGGTCATCCGGCCCGCATCGAACGCCGCGCCCGTGCCACCGCGGGCCAGGGCCAGTGCTTCGGCATAGGCCGCGTTGGCCTCGTCGAAGTGCTCGCGGCTGGCGTGGGCACGCCCCATCGCATTGAGCAGGTCGATGCGCACGCCGACGTCGTCATCCTGTTCCAGCAACGCCAGCCCGCGGCGCGCCCCTTGCAGGGCGGCATCCTGCTGGCCGTCCTCCACCTGCAGCAGCGCCCGTGCGGCTTCCACCGCAGCAATCTCGTGCGCCGGTGCACCGGCCTCGCGCAGACCCTGCACGGCGCCCTGCAGCAGCGCGCCGGCTTCGCGCGGCTGCCCCAGGTTGCGGTAGGCACGGCCGAGCGCGGCCTGCAGGCGGGCGCGCACCAGCGGCGAGGCGGACAGATCCTGCTCGATCCGCAGCGCACCGAGATCGAGCACCTCCCGCGCGGTCATCGGGCGGTCGCCGCGGATACCCGGCTCGGCCGAATCGAAGGCCGCCACCAGCACGTCGGCGATGCTGGACGCGGCCGCGGCGTTTTCTTCCGCGCGTGCCCGCGCATCGCCGATGCGCTGCACGAAACCCACCGCCACCAGCAGCGCACAGGCCGCCAGCGCCGAGGCGCGCCACTGCCGGCGCAGGAACAGGCGCGCGCGCTGCACGCGGCTGGGCCGCCGCGCGCGCACCGGACGATGCTGCTGGAACCGGACCACGTCCTCGGCCAGCGCATCCACCGATGCGTAACGATCGGCGGCAACCGGCGCGCGTGCACGGGCGGCCACGGCCATCAGGTCAGCGTGCAGGCGCACCGCCGGCCCACCCAGCGCCAGCAGCTCGTCGAGCATCACCCCGAGGCTGTAGATGTCATCGGCCACCGCCGCCGGGCGCCCCGAGCGCCGCTCCGGGCTGGTATAGCGCGGCGTGGCGTACGCACCGGCCTCGCTGCTGCCGTCATCCATCAGCCGCGAGATGCCGAAATCCAGCAGCACCGGTTCGTCATCGCTGCGCACCAGCACGTTGGCCGGCTTGATGTCGCAGTGGATCACGCCCTGCGCATGGGCGGCCTGCACTGCGCGGCAGACCTTGCAGAACAGGCCCAGCACCCGTGCCAGGGTGATGTCCGGCGCGCGGCAGGCTTCGTCCAGGCGCTGCCCGTCGATGAATTCCATCACCAGGTAGGGCTGGTCGGCGGCCGCACGGCCGACGTCATACAGGCGGGCAATGTTGGGATGCTGCAGATCGGCCAGGATCTGGCTTTCGGCCTGCAGGCGCTGCGCCAGTGCCGGATCGAAGCTGCGCCGCATCACCTTGATCGCCACCTGGCGGCGGTACAGCTGGTCGGCGCGCTCGGCCAGGAACACCCGGCCCATGCCGCCGGCCGCGAGCAGGCGCACCAGCCGCCACGGTCCGATCAGCTGCCCCACCTGGGTATCGCCTGCATCCAGCGAAGCGAGCACCGTATCGATCGAACGCTGCATGCCGCCCAGCGCCTGGGTCTGTGCACGCAGCAGGGCCAGCGCCTCGTGCACCAGCGTTGCGTCGCCGGTCAATGCATGCAGCTCGCGCTCCCACTGCGGCTCAGGCAGTTCGCAGACCGAATCGAACAGCGCGCGCACCGCGCCCCAGTCCACCGCGCTGCTCATGCGCCGGCATCCCCCGCAGGCGTGCCACCCAGGTGGCGCTTGAGCCAGGCCTTGGCGAAGCGCAGGTCGCGATCGACGGTCGGCACCGACACGCCCTGTGCCGCGGCGATTTCCTCGCGGCGCATGCCGCCGAAGTACATCCACTCGACCGTGGAACTGGCGCGCGCATCCACATCGGCCAACGCCAGCAGCGCCGCATCCAGCGCCAGCACGTCCACGGCGTCCTGGTCTTCCACGCCTTCGCGGTCGGCGTGGTCCAGGGTGAGATGCAGCTGGTCGCCGCCCCGCTTGGCCGCGCCCATCGCACGTGCGTGGTCGACCATCACGCTGCGCATCTTCAATGCGGCCAGGGCCAGGAAGTGCACGCGATCGTTGTAGGCCGTGCCGGGGTCGAGCATGCGCATCAGCGCCTCGTTCACCAGCATGGTGGGCTGCAGCAGGCCGGGCGCATCGCCACTCAGCCGGACTGCCGCCATGCCGCGCAGCTGCGCGTACAGCATCTGCAGCAGGCGGTCGCGCGCGGACAGATCGTTGCCCGTGCTCCAGCGCCGCAGCAGCGTGGTGGCGCCATCGTCAGCGGGCGATCCGGAGGCCGTCATCTACATCGCGATCCATGCTCAGGCAGAGACCGCATTATCGCCCATGGCAGGTGCCAGGCGACATCGCAGCCCGGCACACAGCGTGCCACGGGGCCCGCGCTGCCTTCAGCGACTGAAGCGGCGTGCCCCAGCCACGCAGGCCACGGCGGCCAGGGTCACCAGCAGCATGCCGGCGCTGACCGTTTCATGCAGCAGCAGCGCCGCCAGCGCCAGGCCGAAGAATGGCTGCAGCAACTGCAGCTGGCCGACGGCGGCAATGCCGCCCTGGGCCAGGCCGCGGTACCAGAACAGGAAGCCGACCAGCATGCTGAATACCGCCACGTAGCCCAGTGCCCACCACGCCGGTGCACCGATGGCCGCCATCGACGGCGGGCGCATCATCACCGTCAGCGGCAGCATCACCGGCAGGGCCAGCAGCAGCGCCCAGCTGATGACCTGCCAACCGCCGAGGTGCCGCGCCAGGCGCCCGCCCTCGGCGTAGCCCAGGCCGCACACCACGATCGCCGCCAGCATCAGCAGGTCGGCCTGCAGCGACGCTTCGATGCCGTTGCGTGCCGCGTACCCGACCACGCAGGCGCTGCCCAGCAGCGAGAACAGCCAGAACGCCGGTCGTGGCCGCTCACCGCCGCGCAACACGCCGAACAGCGCGGTACTGAGTGGCAACAGGCCGACGAAGACGATGGTGTGCGCGGACGACGCCTGGCGCAGGGCCAGCGCGGTCAACAGCGGAAAACCCACCACCACGCCCAGGCTGACCATGGCCAGGCCGGGCAGGTCCGCGCGCACCGGCCGGGGCTGGCGCAGGGCCAGCAGCAGGGCGAGGCCGAGCAGTGCGGCGATGCTGGCGCGCGCGGCGGTCACGAAGCCGGCATCCAGCTCCAGCACCGCCAGCCGCGTAGCGGGCAGCGAGCCGGCAAAGATCACCACACCGATGAAGCCGTTGATCCACCCGCTTGCCGACCGTTCCACGCTGACATCCGTTTGCGAAGGGCCACGCGTGGCCCGGGCCGCCATTGGGCCATTGCCGCGCCCTGCCACCCAGCTACAATCCAGTACAGTCGCAAGTAACTGTACTGGTCACACTTCCCACACAGTCGCCACCATGTCCCGATCGCCCAGCCGTATCGACAGCGTCATCCATGCGGTGCGCACGCGCATCGCTGCCCGCCAGGATGGCCCCGGCGCGCGCCTGCCTTCGGTACGTGCACAGGCAGCGGCCATGGGGGTTTCGGTATCCACGGTGGTCGAGGCCTACGAGCGGCTCGCTGCCGAAGGCGTGATCGCCGCGCGTGCCGGCTCCGGTTTCTACGTGGCCGGGCCGCTGCCGCCGCTGGCCCTGGCGGCCATCGAGCCGCGCCTGGACCGCGCGGTGGATCCGCTGTGGGTCTCGCGGCAGTCGCTGGAAACCCCCGCCGAACACCTCAAGCCCGGCTGCGGCTGGATGCCCAGCGAGTGGTTGTACCAGGACGGCCTGCGCCGCGGCCTGCGGCGCATGGCGCGCGCCGAGCCTTCCGCACTCACCGACTACGCCAGCCCGCTCGGCCTGCCGGCGCTGCGCCAGTCGCTGCAGCGGCGTGCGGCCGGCCTCGGTATCGAAGTGCCGCTGGACCAGGTGCTGCTGGCCGAATCGGGCACGCACGCGGTGGATCTGGTCTGCCGGCTGCTGCTGAAGCCGGGCGACAGCGTGCTGGTCGACGACCCCAGCTACTTCAACTACCACGCGCTGCTGAAGGCGCACCAGGTGCAGGCCATCGGCGTGCCCTACACGCACAGCGGCCCGGATCTGGAAGCCTTCGCGGCGGCCCTGCAGGCACACGCGCCGCGGCTGTACATCACCAATTCCGGCCTGCACAACCCGACCGGCGCGGTGCTGTCGGCGGCCACCGCGCACCGGCTGCTGGGCCTGGCCGAGCGCAGCGGGCTGACCATCGTCGAGGACGACATCTTCGCCGACTTCGAGCTGCGCCCCGCCCCGCGCCTGGCCGCGCTGGACGGGCTGTCACGGGTGATCCACGTCGGCAGCTTCTCCAAGACCGTGTCGGCCGCTTCGCGCTGTGGCTACATCGCGGCGCGTGCGGACTGGATCGACGCGCTGGTCGACCTGAAGCTGGCCACCAGCTTCGGCGGCGGCCACCTGGCTGCACACCTGATGCAGGTTGCGCTGACCGACAGCGGCTACCGCCGGCACATGCAGGCCATCCGTGCGCGCCTGGCCGATGCCCGCAAGCACACCCTGCGGCAGGTGCAGCGCCTGGGCATCACGCCCTGGCTGCTGCCCGAAGCCGGGTTGTTCTTGTGGTGCCAGCTGCCCGATGGCCGCGATGCCGCCGCGCTGGCCCGGCAGTGCCTGCGCGAAGGCGTGGTGCTGGCACCGGGCAATGCCTTCAGCCAGTCGCAGCGCGTGGCCGACTATGTGCGCTTCAATGTCTCGCAATGCCAGGACCCGCGCATCTGGCAGGTACTGGCGCGGGCGCTGCGCTGAAGCAGCGCTTGACGAGCGCGCTACAGTGGAATGTCCCCCCTGCCGCAGGAACGCCCCATGTCGACCTTCAATGATCCGCAGGCCGTCGCCCGCTACGCGGAGGGTCCGCTGCGGCAGGTGCCGGGCTTCCTCGCCCTGCAGCAGATGAGCCAGCTGCTGCTGGCCGAACATGTGCCCCGCGAGGGACGCGTGCTGGTGCTGGGCGCCGGGGGCGGCCTGGAGCTGAAGACCTTTGCTGAAGCCCATCCGGGCTGGCAGCTGCTGGGCGTGGACCCGGCCGCACCGATGCTGGCGCTTGCCGAGCAGACGCTGGGGCCGCTGATGGCGCAGGTCGAGCTGCTGGAAGGCTATATCGACGATGCACCCGACGTGCGTTTTGATGGCGCCAGTTGCCTGCTGACGCTGCACTTCCTCGATGCCGCGCAGCGGCTGCACACGCTGCGCGAGCTGCACCGGCGCCTGCGTCCGGGTGCGCCGCTGGTGGTAGCCCACCACAGCGTGCCCGCCGATGAAGCAGGCAAGCGCCGCTGGCTGCAGCGCTACCTGGCCTTCGCCGAGGCGTCCGGGGTGAACCACGCCGATGCCCAGCGCACGATCGAGGTCATGATCGAGCGGCTGCCGCTGCAGTCACCCGAGCAGGAGGTGGCGTTGCTGGAACAGGCCGGCTTCGACGGCGTGGAGCTGTTCTATGCCGGCTTCAGCTTCAAGGGCTGGGTGGCGTACGCCGGGTAAGGCGCCACATCGTAGAGTCGAGCTTGCTCGACTGATCGCTACCGCAGTCGAGCAAGCTCGACTCTACGGCGATCGCGCCACGGCATTACGGCACCACGGTGATGCCGATACGCTGCATCAGCAATGCCACCTGCTGCACATCCAGCCGCGCCCCGCGCAGGTTGACCACGCGCAGGTCCAGGTCGCCCAGTTCCGAACCGGTCAGGTCGCAATCGGTGAAGTTGGCACTGCTCCAGTCGATGCCCTCGAACTGCCCGGCCGACAGATCCGAGCCGGCGAAACTGGCGCCACTGAGGTTGGCGCCATCCCAACGGTTCTCCCACAGCTCGCACTTTTCCAGCGTCACCCTCGAGAAGTTGGCGTAGCGCAGGTTCGACTTCTTGATGAAGGCGCTGCAGAACCAGGTGCGCGTGGTGATCTGGTTCATGAAGCTGGCGTTGCTGAAATCTGCGCCCTGCGCACGGCACTCGCTGATTTCCAGGCCCAGGGCCTTGATGAAGTTGAAGTGGCACATGCTGATGTCGCAGCCGCGGAAGCTGGCTTCCTTCAGCGTGGCGCCATTGAAACGGCAACCGGTGCGGCTTTCGGCATCGTAGAAGCTGCAGTTCACGAATTCGGTGGCAGTGAGGTCCGCACCGGAAAAATCACATTCGTGGAAATGCTGGTCGACCACTTTCTGGCCGGTGTACTGATCGCCGGCAATACGCAGGCGGTGATGGACAGCGGGGGGCATGCAGTGGAATCCAATCGGGTTCGGTCATTGCGCCGCGTCAGCGGCCGCGGGTCGCCAGCAGGCCGTTGGCACCGGCCCACTGGTTGATGTCATCGCGCCGGATGGCTGCGGCCATCAGGCCGGGGAATGCATCGGGCGTGCAGGCGAACGAGGGTACGCCCAACGCGGCCAGCTTGCCTGCCAGCTGCTGGTCGTAGGACGGCGTACCTTCATCGCTCAGCGCCAGCAGCACGATGAACTGCACGCCCGACTCCACCAGCTCGTGCGCGCGCGCCAGCAGCTTGTCCTCCACTCCGCCTTCGTAAAGATCGGAAATCAGCACGAGGATCGCGCCATGTGGTTCGCGGATCAGCCCCTGGCAGTAGCTCACCGCACGATGGATGTCGGTGCCGCCACCCAGCTGCACGCCAAACAGCAGATCGACCGGGTCATCCAGCTGCTCGCTCATGTCCACCACTTCGGTGTCGAACACCACCAGCCGGGTGGACACTGCCGGCAGCGAGGCCATCACCGCACCGAAGATGCTTGAATACACCACCGAGGCCGCCATCGAGCCGCTCTGGTCGATGCACAGCAGCACCTCGCGCTGCGGCTTGCGCGCCTTGCGCCCATAGCCCACCAGTTCCTGTGGCACCACCGTGCGCAGTTCCGGCTGCCAGTGCCGCAGGTTGCTGCGGATGGTGCGGTGCCAATCGATCTCGGCCAGGCGCGGCCGGCGGTTGCGGCGGGCACGGTCCAGTGCACCGGTCACCGCCGAACGCATCGGCTCTTCCAGCCGCCGCAGCAGGTCGTCCACCACTGCGCGCACGACCATGCGCGCGGTGTCCTTGGTCTCCGCCGGGATGACCTGGCTCAGGCCGATCAGGTTGGCCACCAGGTGCACGTCCGGCTGCACCTGCTCGAGCATTTCCTTCTCCAGCAGCATCTGGGTCAGGTTGAGCCGCTGCAGGGCATCGCGCTGCATCACCTGCACCACCGTGGAGGGGAAGTAGCGGCGGATGTCGCCCAGCCAGCGCGCCACGTTCGGCGCCGATCCACCGCGCCCGCCACGCCGGTTGAGGCCGCCCTGGCCCTCCGGTTCGTACAGCGCGGACAGCGCCTGGTCGATGCCCTGCAAGGGCTTGGGCAGTGCGCCGCAGCTGCCATCGGCCTGCTGGCCAAGGATCAGTCGCCAGCGCTGTTCGCGCGTGGTGGGCAGCAGGCCCGCTGTGTCATTGGACAGGTCGTCTGGCGTGCTCATCCGGCAATCCCCAACAGTTCGCGCAGCATCGGCAGCGCGCGCTCGGCGCGTGCCAGGTTCCAGTCCGGGGCCTCGCTGGCCACCGCCTTCGTCACAGTGGCCCGCGCGACCCGGGTGCCCAGGTCGCGGCGGTCAGCCGCCTCGAACGCAGCAAAGGTGCGCCGCACCAACGGCAGCACGCGCACCAGCTGGGTTTCATCCAGGCTCACCACCCAGTCATCGATCATCTGCCACACCGCATCGTCATGCAGCAGCACGGTGGCGTTGCGGTTGAGGAAGCCATCCAGCCACTGCGCGGCCTGCAGCGGCTCGGCGCCCGGCGAGAGCTGCTGCTGCAACTGGGTATGCACGGTGCCGGCGTCCAGCGCGCCGGTATCGAACAGCAGGCGCAGGCTGACACCACGCAGCAGTGCCGTGCTGGCCTGCGACAGCGCGACCCGGCGCAGCGCCTGCCGCCACGCATCGCGGCCGTCGGCATCGTCGCGCAGGCTGATCGCCCGCTCCGCAGCCAGCACGACCTCGCGCGCCGCTTCCGCGCGTGCTTCATCCAGGCCGGTCAGCGCCAGCGACAGGCCGATCACCGCGCGTTCCAGCATGCTGTCAAACAGGTGCGCGACCTGCACGCCCTCGGTCTGCCGCACGTTGCCATAGCGATGGATGTTGGCCAGCGGCGGCAGCGCGCCAAGCAGGGCCAGCGGATCGGCATCGGTGGCCGCGCGCGCTTCCAGTTCGGCCGCAATGGCCTGCACGGCCTGCGGCAGATCGGCCAGCAGTACCTGGTCGACCAGTTCGGACAACGCCGGCAGGTCAGCCGCCGCGCGTGCCTGGCTGATCGCCAGGTTCGACGCCGCATCCACCAGCGTCTGGCCATGGCGGCTGGCTTCCACCAGCGCCACCAGGAAATGCGGCTGCCAGGCCAGCTGCCAGAACTCGTGGAAGGTGCCGCGTGCAGCGTGCCCGGTACGCGCCAACCGGCCCCATTCGATGCCCAGCAGGCGCAGGCGGTGCAGCAGATGGCTGCGGGCCAGGTCGTTGTCCTTGCGCAGGTCCAGGTCGAGGGTCTTTTCCAGTGCCTCGGGCTTCAGCCGCAGGCGCTTCTGCTGCGCTTCCAGGTCACGCTGCAGCGGCACCACCGGCACGCCGTCAGGCACCTGGCCCAGCGCATTGCCGATCAGCAGCTGCTCGCGGATCAACTGCATCGGCGCATCGTCGCCATTGCAGATGATGCTGCGGCTGGCCTCGCCGATCTCCTCGAGGCCAGGCGCCGGGCGCCCGCGCAGGGCCGCCAGGGTATCGGCCAGGCGTGTCGCTTCGATCAGGTGCGCGGACGAGCAGTCCAGCCCGTGCTCGCGCAGCAGGCGGCCCACCCGTGCATACCAGCCCACCGCACGCTGGCCATGCACCCCGGCATTGCGCCACAGGTGGTCGTACCAGCCCGGCGCATCGACACCAGCGCCGTAGCCGCTGCCTGCGCTCAGGTGGCGGTAGGTCCACGGCACCCACGTGCTCTGCGTTTTGCGCCGGCCCTGGCCCTTCAGCAGGCGGTTGTCGGCGGCCGCGCTGTTGGCACGCAGCGCCGCCGGCTGCAGCGCCGGCACGTGCCACGCGCCGCAGACCACGGCCACGCGGCTGAAGTTCTTGCCTGCCGCGCGCAGTGCCGCGCGCATGTGCGCCTCGCGCATCGCTTCCTGCTCGCCGCGGCGGCCGGGATAATCCGGGGTGTGTTCGCGCAGCGCGGTCATCGCTTCGGCAATCGCCTCGAACAATCCCTGGCCATCGCCGCGTTCCTCCACCATGTGGTTCCACCAGGCTTCGCCATCGGCGTGGCCGGCGACCCGTGCCAGCCAGTCCAGCGGATCGGCCGGGCGCTCCTCGGCGGCCTCCTCAGCGGCGCCCTCAGCGGCATCGTCTGCCTCGGCATCCTCGGCATCCTCGGCCTCCTCGTCCTGCGGCGGCGGCGCCTGCCGCGCCTGCTCCAGCCACTCCAGCGACAATGCCGGCGGCACATCCATGAAGCGCACCTCGACCGCATTGCGCGCGGCCCATTGCAGGGCCTGCCACTCCGGCGAGTACAGCGCGTACGGATGGAACACCGCCAGCTGCGGGTCGTCCACGCTGTAGGACAGCAGGGCCACCGGGGGCTGCATGGCCGCATCCAGCACGTGCGGCAACAGATCCTCGGTACCGGCCGGACCCTCGATCAGCACGCAGTCCGGCTGCAACGCATCCAGCGCGGCCAGCAGGCTGCGCGCGCAGCCCGGGCCGTGGTGGCGGATGCCGAACAGGGAAATCCCTTCACTCATCGGCGCGGGCCTGCTCAGGCGTGTTCGCGGAAGGCGCGGTACAGATCCTTCCACTCACTGCGTTCCTTCACCACCGTCTCCAGGTATTCCTTCCACACCAGCGCGTCCTGCACCGGGTCCTTGACGATGGCGCCGATCATGCCGGCGGCCATGTCCGCCGGGCGCAGCACGCCATCGCCGAAGTGGCCGGCCAGCGCCATGCCGTTGTTGATGACCGAGATGGCCTCGGCGGTGGACAGCGTAGCGGTCGGGCTCTTCAGCTTTGACTTGCCATCCTCGGTGACGCCGTTGCGCAGCTCGCGGAAGATGCGCACCACGCGCGCCACTTCCTGCAGCGCCGGCGGCTCGGCCGGCAGGTCCAGCGCCGTACCCAGTTCGCCCACGCGCTTGAGCACGATGGCCACTTCGTCTTCCTCGCTGGACGGCACCGGCAGGATGACCGTGTTGAAGCGGCGCTTGAGTGCGCTCGACAGCTCGTTGACGCCCTTGTCGCGGTTGTTGGCCGTGGCAATCACGCTGAAACCGCGCACGGCCTGCACTTCGCTGCCCAGCTCGGGCACCGGCAGGGTCTTTTCCGAAAGCACGGTGATCAGCGCATCCTGCACGTCGGCAGGAATGCGGGTGAGTTCCTCGATGCGGGCGATCTTGCCCAGGCGCATCGCGTTCATCATCGGGCTGGGCACCAGCGCCTTTTCGCTGGGGCCGTTGGCCAGCAGCTGCGCATAGTTCCAGCCGTAGCGGATCTGCTCTTCGCTGGTGCCGGCGGTGCCCTGCACCAGCAGGGTCGAATCACCGCTGATGGCCGCGGTCATGTGCTCGGACACCCAGGATTTGGCCGTGCCCGGCACCCCGAACAGCAGCAGCGCGCGGTCGGTGGCGATGGTGGCCACGGCGATTTCCATCAGGCGGCGGTCACCGATGTACTTGGGGCTGACCACGAAGCCGTTGTCCAGCGTGCCACCCACCAGGTAGGTGACGACCGCCCACGGCGACATCGTCCAGTTGGCCGGGCGCTGGCGGTTGTCCTGGCGGCGCAGCTCCTCCAGTTCCTCGGCGTATTGGTGTTCGGCGTGCTGGCGCAGGACGGCAGTGGTCATGGTGGCTCCGTGTGTAAGGGGTTCGATCAGAAGGGGGAATACAGGGCCTGGCGCAGGGCCAGCAGCGCACGCGCCTGTTGCGCGCAGTGCAGCATCGCGTCGGTGGCCGTGGCCGGCGGCTCGGCGATCTGCACGCCGGCCAGCGTGGATGGATGCAGCACCGCCAGCAGTTCCAGCAGGCGGTCGCGCAGCAGGTAGTCGTAGCGCAGGCGTTCATCGCCGAACAGTGCGCCCACGCTGGGGGCCAGCGCCTGCGAATAGGCCGCGCTCAGCGACTGCGCCGCGCCGGTGCTGTCCAGCACATCATCGAGCAGGCCCTGTGCGATCAGGTCCTGCAGCTTGGCCGGCCAGTACCGCTCGCGCTGCGCCGCAGGCAGCAACGCCAGCAGTTCGCTCTTGCGCGCATGGGTTTCCTTCAGCGCGAGCAGCGCTTCCACCCACTCCGGTTCGCTGGCATCCACGCGCTCCAGCCACGCGCGCAGCAACGCCTGGTACCAGTCGCCCTCGCGCGCCCAGGCCACCACCTCGGCGGCCGGCTTTTCCAGCGTGCGGCACCACCAGGCCAGCGGCAGCTGGCGCGCCAGCTGGTACAGCCACCAGGCCCGCTCGCCCAGCACTTCGCCGTTGGGCCGCTTGCCGTCGATCGCCGCGTCGGCCCAGCCCGGGTCGAGCGTGGCCGGCGCTTCCAGCGTCCACGCCAGGCGGCGCAGCAGGCCGCTGCGGGATTGCTGCAGCAGCGCCGCCATCTGTGCCTGCAGGTAAGCCGCGTGCGCCGAGTCCGGCAGGCGCGCCAGCATCGGCCCGGCCAGCGCGCGCACCTCGCGGCTGCGGTCCTTCAACAAGGCCTGCAGCAGCGGCACATCGTCCGCACCCAGGCCTGGCTGCAGGGCAGCCACGAACGCAGCACGCTCGCGTGCGGGCAATTCCTTCAGGCTGTCCTGCAACCGCGTACGCGCCGCCGCTGCATCCTCCAGGCGCTGCTGCTGGAACACGGCCAGGCGTGCCTCGCTGCTGCCCTCGTTCCACACTTGCTCGACCTCCTCCGCGGTGGCCTGCGCCTCCAGCGGTGCGGAGGCATAGCGCCACTCGGGATTGCAGGCGGCCAGCCAGTAGCCGCGCACCCCCAGCACCGCACGCAGCGCCTCGCGCAGCACGGCCAGGCGCGCACCTGCCTCCAGCGCCTGCGGCAGCACCGCCACCGGCAGGTGCCGGCCGTGTGCGGCCAGCTGCGCGCAGGCCTGCAGCCGCAGCCGCTTGCCCCAGGGCGAGAACTGGCCGGGCTGGAACACCGTAGCCAGCAACGCGACCCACGGGTGGTCGGCCGCCAGCTGCAGCGGGTCATCCGCCACTGGCGGCGGCACGCTCACCGCTGCGGCCGTGCGCACGGCGGCGCGCTCGCAGGCGGCCAGCACGCCCACCTGGCGGCTGTAGGCCAATGCCGGTTCGTCCGCATCGGCCACCGCCTGCAGCAGCGTATCCAGCGCGCCACCCACGGCAATCACCTGCGGGCGGTCAATGCCCAGCAACGCCGGCTTCAACCAGGCCTGGTTCATGCCGCACTCCTTTCCCAGCGCTCGTCGCGCGCATTCCATGCCGACAGCGGCAACAGCACCTGGCCGTCCCACTCACCCATCACGCACACCGGATGGCCACCGGCAAACGCCATCAACGCCCACGCCTGCAGGCCCGGCAGCTGCAGCGGCAGTGCGCCTTCGGCATGCTGCAGCCAGCACTGCGTGCCGTCATGGGCGATGTGGACGTCCTGCAGGCGCATCGGCACCTGCGGCAACCAGGGGTTGCGCGCGTAGGCCTGCGAGGCCGCGTCGAAGGTATCGGTGCGGGGCGTGGTGGCTTCAGCGCGGGGCGCTTCGAATTCGGTCACCACCGCGCGCAGCGGCACACTGCCGGCATGGAAATGCAGCCGCGCTGCATGCACGCTGCCAGTGCGCCATTGTTCCTGCCAGCCGCGGCCGCCGTGGCTGAAATCCTGCACCAGCGCACTGCGCCCGCTGTCCAGCCCATGCAGCCAGACGCGGCGCTCGACCAGGTTGCCCGGCTGTTCCACCAGCCATTGCCCCTGCACGTGCCAGCGGTCGTGCACCGCCTCGCCATCGCGCTGCACCGCCTCGCGGTCCACCGGCCAGCCCAGCGCGGCGCGCAGGTCGGCCAGTCGCGCCGGTTCGTACTGCGCACGGTGGGCCACGGCCTGGGTCAGCAGCTGCAGCAGCCCCAGCCGCGCGCCCAGTTCGCCCAGGCCGGCCAGGCCCGGTGTGCCCTCGCCCAGCGCAGCCTCCAGCTGGCTGGCCAGCCCCGGCGCCTGCGCATCAACCATGCGCGCGACCATGGTCTGGCCCTGCGCGTGGAAATCGGCGGGCAGGTTGGCCAGGCCCTGGCGGAACTGATCGGCAATCCAGCGCTGCAGCTCGGCTGCACCGGCTTCGATGCGGCCCCAGCGCACCTGCTCGCGCTTGGCGGTGGCCGCGGCCTGCGCCTGCGGATCCGGAGGCGGCGCAACGGCGGCCGCCTCCACGGCAGCCTCCTTTCGCGCGGCGCGGTCGCGGCGTCCGTTCAGCCATTCGTCCACCCACGCCGGTCGCGCCTGTGGCACGCAGCGCGGGTTGCCGGCGGCATACAACAGCAGCAGGGCCAGCCCGTGCTTGCAGGGAAATTTGCGGCTGGGGCAGGAACACCGGCTGACCAGCGCCGCCAGGTCCACCTGGGTCTGGTAGGGCTTGGAACCACTGCCCTGGCATTCGCCCCACAGCGCCTCGTCATCGGCACCCAGCAGGCCCCATTTGCCATCGATGGCCAGGCCGCCGCCGGCCTTGGCCGACGCCGCATCCGGCGCAAGCGCGAGTACCTGCTCGCGCGTGAGTCGTACTTCCATATGCGTACCCACTTCAGATCGACCCATCATAGCGAAGGCGGATGACAATGACTGTGGCAACGATCATCACGCACGGGCGTATCACCACGCGAGACCGGGCGCCGTCATCCCCTTCGCTGGCGCGGCCGGCCGAATTTCATCCGCAGCCGCCGCATGCCGATCACGACAGCGGTCGCACACAGGCCGGTACCCGCCACGCTCAGCAGCAACAGCACGCCCAGCCGTGTGTTCTCCTGCCGCAGCATGCCCGGCAGGTCCCAGCTGTGCAGGAAGTAGAACAGCCAGCGGCCGACGCGTTCGCGATGGCCCAGGGTCAGCAGCGGATCGCCGGTGGCCAGATCGATGTACACCCGCGTGGCGTGTTCATCGCCGAAGTCGGCCACCGCCACCGGGAAGCGCCGCACCGCTGCACCGTTCATCGCCTCGGGCGCGCGTGGATAGAACCAGGCATCGGGCGTGTGCAGGAGCGTGAATGCACGCAGCGGTGCCGTGCCCAACGCCGGTGCGCGCTGCTGCAGCCACGCCACCGGCAACTGTTTTGCAAGCTGCAGCTGCCCATCCACGCGCGAGACGATGCGCGTACCGCCCTGCCCGTCCAGCAGCACCGCAAACAGCTGGCCATCGATGCGCCGCCACTGGATCTCCACCGGCGCAAACCCCGCCTGCGCCGCCGCGGCCAGCAACGCCTGCGGCTGGGCCAGCGCATCATCCAGCGCCACCGCCGCACCGCGATATCGCTCGGCATTCGTCGCATCCGCCGGGCTGCTGAACACCTGCAGCGGGTTCATCGACATCAGCCCGCTGAAGATCCAGGTGAACACGAAAGCCGAGGCCACCAGGCCCACCAGGTGGTGCCAGCGCATCCACGGCTCCACGTAGGGCGTTTTCGCACCGGAGCGGTACCGGCCACGGAAACGCCAACGCCACACGCCCACCACGATGCCGCTGATGGCCGCCACCGTGCACAGCCCGGACAACACGATCACCACCCACGTCCACACCGGGTCCACCGACTGCATGCGCAGGAAGTACAACCAGTGCAGCCACGCGCCCACGTAGTTCCAGCGCTGCTGGTGGTACGGCGCATCCAGCACCACTTCACCGGTATGCGAGGAAACGTACACGCTGCCCGGCTGTCGGCCGCCCACCTCCACCTTGTACAGCGGCCGGTGTGCATCCAATCCGCGCGAATGCGTCCAGCGATCCTCGTCCACGCGCACGGCGCCCAGGAAGGCCGGGCCACCGGCAAACGCCGCCGCCGCAAGTTCGGCACGTTGTGCGGACACCGGCAGCAGCGCGTGGCCACTGCCGGCCGACCACGCACCCACGTTCGCACCGCTGCGCACCACATAGGCCGGCTCACCGCGCAGCGTGGTCAACGCCACGCGTTCCGGTTCGGCCTGCACAGCGTCGGGCAGGATCGACAGCCCCTGCAGCGCGCGCGTTCCATCAAGCACCGGCAACGCGGCCAGCCGCTCACCTGGGGTCAACTTCGGGTAACCGATGAACAGCATCACCATGCCGCTGACGAACCACAGCAGCATCAGCAGGCAGCCACCAATACCCAACCAGCGATGCAGCAGGTAGGTCCAACGCTTGGCGGTGGAACGCAGCGACATGGCCAGCGCCCTCAGAAGCGATGGTCGAGGGTGAACTCGACGCGGCGGTCCGCGCCCAGCAGCCACTGCGTGCTGGTGTAGTACGCCGTTGCGTAGTACGCCTTGTCGAACACGTTGAACAGGCGTGCAGTCACCCGTGTGCGCGGCGCCGCCTGCCAGGTCAGCGCCAGATCGGTGGTGCTGTAGCCGGGAAGTTCGAGCGTATTGGCGTTGTCCGCGTAACGCTTGCCCACATAGCGCGCGCCGCCGGCCACGGTCCAGTCCGGCAGGAACTGCCAGCTCAGCCACACGTTCGCCATCCGCTCGGCCACGTTCGGCGGCACGTTGCCATCGCGCGAGACCACCACCGCCGGCGAGCCGGTGGTTTCCAGGAAGTCCTCGAATTCGGCCTTCAACACCGTGGCATTCGCATCCAGCGACCACTGCGGTGCGAACGCCCAGTTCAACGAGGCCTCGATGCCGCGCGAGGTCTGCGCGCCCACCTGCACGCGGCGATCGGGCTGCAGCGGATCACGGCTGAGCAGGCCGGTCTTGCGGATGCGGTACGCCGCCAGCGTCCACTCGCCGCCGTCGAACGCCTGCTTCATGCCCACTTCGAACTGCCGCCCCTTGGCCAGATCGAACGCACCGTTGGCCGGGCTGATCATCAGCAGGCCACTGACCGGGTCCGCCGCCTGCGAGTACTGCGCGTACAGGCTCAGCGTCGGCCGCAGCGCGAACACCGTGCCCGCACGCCAACCGGTGCTGCTGTAGGTCTTGGAGAATGCTGCCGCGCCACTGATCAGATCGGTGCGGTCGATGGTCGCGCGGTCATGGCGCAGCCCAGCCAGCACCGACCAGCGCTCGCTCAGCGTCAGGTGGTCTTCGGCAAACAGGGCGTACTGCTCGGCACTGTTGCGGTAGCGCGGCAGGTTGGGGGCATCGCTGGCGAACTGCCCCGGCACCGGATGGAACGGATCGACCGGCCCGGAACTGCCGGCGTAGGTGTTGTTGGTGTGCTTGAAGTGCGCGCGGTTGGCATCCAGGCCCACCGCGAAGCTGTTGGCCAGCCCGCCCACCTGCCCCTGCACGCGCAGCGTCGAGGTCAGCCCGGTCTGGTCTTGGTTGTGGGTGATCTGCGTATTGTCCGAGCGATCGATCAGCCCCGTGGCATCGTTGTAGACGTAGGCCTCGGCATTGCGCCAGTCACGCTGGCTGTCGATCTGGTAGACGCGCGTGCGCCATTCCACGTTAGCGCTCGGCGTCCACAGCGCATCCAGCTGGGTCCAGCGGTCGCGGAAGCGGATCTCGCTGTCGGCCACGTTGTAGTTGCGGTGGCGCAGTGCATCCAGCTGGCGGCCATCCACCAGCGGCGTGCCGAAGTAGCGCATCGGCTGCTGGTAGCCCTGCGCATGGGTCAGGGTCAGCTGCAGGTCCGTGCGCGGCTGCCACAGCAGCGCGCCGGAGAACGTCGCATCGTTGTTGCGGCCACGGTCCACCCAGCCACCGCTGTAGTTGCCGCTCACGTCCACACGGTAGGCCAGCTCAGGCGTCAGCGCGCCACCACTGCCGAAGCCCAGGCGCGCGGTGTCCTCGCTGCCCACGGTCACGCTGATCTCGTTCTCGACGGCACCGCGCGTCGGCTTCTTCGGCACGATGTTGATGACCCCGCCAATGGCACCGTCGCCATGGATGACCGATGCCGGGCCGCGCAGCACTTCGATGCGCTCGATGGACCAGGTATCGAACGGGAAGGTGACGCCTACCCCGCCGTACTGGCGCAGGCCGTCGTACAGGCGCATCACCGACGCGCCATCGGTGAAGCCGCGGCTGGACAACGCGCTGAGGCCATTGCCGGGATGCGGCATCGCGCTGATCGCACCCGCGCGGCTGATCGCATCGTTGAGGTTGCTGTCGCCACGCTGTTCCAGCTGCTCGCGGTCGATGACGGTGAGCGCGGCCGGAGTCTGCAGCACGCTCAGGCCGAGCGCCGAGCCCGCGCTGGGCACGGCCGACAGTTCGCCATGGCGGGTATCGACCACGCGCACGGTGTCCAAGGTGGTGGGATCTGCCGCATCGGCATGGGCCGGTGCGGTGTACAGGGCGCAGGCGCACAGCGCCGGCAGCGTCGCCCAGCGCAGGGCAACGACGTTCGGGTTGGTTTTCATGTTTCCACGGCATGCAATGCCGCCCCATCAGACAGGGCAGCAGAAAAGAAAAGCGCACGCGCTAACGCCGGGCGATGCCCAGCAGCTTCAAGAAAATCGGTAGCGCCGGGCCATGCCCGGCGGCCTTTCGCGTGCGCGGCTCAGCCAGCGAACGCCATCGGTGGCCCACGCGCACCCAGTGTTCCGCGCAGCCGCGAGGGCAGCGCCCTGACAGATCCCGCCAATGCCCTGCACACCGGCGCCAGAGGCACCAGCAGCAGAAACGCCGCCACCAGCAGCGTGATCAGACGCGCCGCGATCAGGCAGTACTCGCAGTCCACGCCCATTTCGTGCTCGGCGTGTGGATCGACCGCCGGTTTGGCGGCGGTCTCGTCGTGCGCCATCGCCATCGCGTGGTGGTCGTGGTGACCTTCCATCGCGTGCTGCGCGTGTTCGGCGTGCGCGCTGTGGTCCATCGCGCCATGATCCATGCCCGCCATCACCGGCGCGGCAGCCGGCGCCGGCCCATGGGCCATCCAGCGGCTCACCAGCGGGGCAAGCAGCACCAGCAGCATGGCAAGCCATGCCAGGGTCTGGAACCGGCGGTGGAATCGGGGGCGACGCACCCCGCCATTCTACGGCGCGGCGGCCAACCCTGGACCACGTTCAGGGTTTTGCCCCTGCGACACGGTGACGCAGGGGCCAGCCACGGATGACAGTAGATCCACGCCATGCGTGGATGCCCTTACTCGTCGGCCATCAACTCACGTACTGCGCGATCCCATTCCCGAACGACCAATTCTCCGGCTTCACTTCCACCAGATTGATGAATACGTCCTCGCGGCGGATGCCCACCGCCTCATGCAGGCCATTGGCAATACCGAGGTACAACGCCTTTTTCTGCTCCTGCGTGCGCCCCTCGCTCCAGGTGATCTGCACGCAGATGAAGTCATCGGTGCGGGCCACGCCCAGGTAGCCGGGGTCGAAGACGAGGGTGCCCGCCTCGTGTTCCTGGAAGACCTGGAAGCGATCGTTTTCCGGCACGCCCACCGCACGCAGGGCCTGGTAGATGGCCTCCCCCACGCGCTGCAGATAATCGGCGGATTTACCTTTGCGAAGATCGATACGGGCGAGCGGCATGGTGGAACTCCAGAGCCAGGGGGACAACCGTGGGGCGAGACTACGCCCGCTGCGGTCGGCCGCACAGCGCATGGATGGAACGTCTGCTTTCATCCATGGCACGCTCGCGCGGGCTGCGCCGGGTGACGTGATTGGCTCCCACTGGGGTTGTGTAGCGGCACTGCTCGGTTCAGATAAGGCGGGGGATCGGGCCATGGATGGTGGAACACCGTCATGGCGGACGTTGTTACAACTTTCCTCACTGACTTCCGTGTTTGCGCGGATCGATGATCGCCCCGCCAAGGCAGCACGCCTTGGTCGGGATTGGCGTCTCGAATAAACGAACAAGCTTCAAGGGCTGCGAAATCATCCGCAGCTGAGAGAATGGACCTACTGCCTTCAATGGCGGGCGGTGCGTGGGGATCGACAGATCCACCAGGCCTTCTTCTCCCTTGAAGTTTGTTTGCCTTGGTACGCCAACCCGCACCGTCCGCCACCTTCATTCCGAAGGTGGCCTTACGCCAGTGAGGGTTTTGCCATGACCAACCGAGCCGCATCGCTTCCACGCCTGTACGCGTTGATTGCCGACATCGCCAACCAGGTTCCCGACGACATCGCACGCGAGATCGAGTGCGCGTTGGACGAACGGAATCTGCCCCTGCAGGCCCCCACGTTCTTCGCCTGTCTGGACGCCATTCGGCGAGCCGACGGTGCAAACGGACAGCCCTGCAGCCCGCGCAGGTTGGGGTCCAACGAGCACGCCTCACTCAGCCGTTCGCTGGCCGGACTCGCCGCGCTGCTCGACATTCTGCAGGCCGCCGAGCGCGCGCGTGTCGAAGGCGGCCCGGACGAACAGATGGGCAGCTTCCACACTGATGGCCTGATCGTGGCCGCGCGGCAGCTGGTGTGCGAGGCCACCCATTGCCTGGAAAGCGGAACGCCCTGAGCGTCTTGGCTACAATCGCGCAGGGAATCGCAGGAACCCGCAATGGACGCCGAACACCTGGAGTACTTCAAGGCCGCGCTGGAAGGCCGCGCAAACATCGGCTGGAACGTGTGGTTTGCCGCCAATCAGCAGGCGCTGTCACAGCAGTTGAGCCGCCCTGCCCTGCTGCGGTTGAAGTTCAATCAGCTGGATGAAGCCGAACGCCTGCTGGCCGAGGCAGGCATCGTGCCTGCCAGCACGGCGGGCAAGCGCTACGAGATGTACTGCGCGCAGTTCGCACTGGACGTGCTGGATGAAAAAGGCCGGCCGCTGCCGGCCATCTGGCGCGCCGCGCACGGTGGTGCCATCGGCCTGCTTGCCGATGGCGAACACGAAGCGGGCCAGGCGAAGCTGCTTGCGGAATTCCGCCGTGCCCGCAAGCGCGGTTTGCCGCAGGCGCACGAATGGCTGGGCGATCTGTGCTTCGAGGGAGAGATGGAACTGCGCGGCGGCAATGCCGAGGTGGGCCGCCAGCTGCTGGCGGTGGTGGTGCAGGCCGGCAGCGGCCACGACCTGCTGGATGGCACGGCGATGATCGCTCGCGAGTTGCTGGGGGATCTTGATTGAGGCAATGCGACTGCGCCACATCACAGCCAACAAAAAAGCCTCCATTGCTGGAGGCTTCTTTCGTTCTGCAACATGGTGGGCGGTACAGGGATCGAACCTGTGACCCTTGCCGTGTGAAGGCAATGCTCTACCGCTGAGCTAACCGCCCGGTGTGTTGCTGAGCCGCTCATTATAGGGGCTTTTCAGAGGCCGTCAACAGTTTTTCACATTTGTGTTCACGGGTGTTTCGAGGGGCGCGGGGGGGGGGGGGGGCGGGGGGGCCCCCCCCCCCCCCCGCGGGGCTGACG
>NZ_JACVTT010000042.1:0-39390 GCF_016624665.1 Stenotrophomonas sp. S39
CCGGTATCACCGGGCATGCGCGTTGCCCAAGGGAATGCCGGGCCATGCCCGGCGTCCGGGCGGCTCAGAAGCCGTGGGTGATGCTGGCCTGGGTCGGCGAGGAGAAATCCGCGTACGGATCGTGCTCGCCGCTGCTGCCTTCGGACAGGCGGAACTTCAAGGCCAGGCCGTCGCGCGAGTCGGCGGCGCGCAGCGCTTCCTCCTGCTCGATCACCCCGTTCTTGGCCAGCCGGAACAGGCACTGGTCGAAGCTCTCCATGCCTTCTTCCAGCGAGGCCTCCATCGCGGCCTTGATCTCGTGCACCTGGCCGCGGCGCAGCAGGTCGCGGATCATCGGCGTGTTGATCAGCACCTCGGTGGCCGGCAGGCGGCGGCCCTCCTTGTTCTTCACCAGACGCTGGCTGATCACCGCACGCAGGTTCAGCGCCAGGTTCATCAGCACGTTCTTGTGCGCGCTTTCCGGGAAGAAGTTGAGGATGCGCTCGATGGTCTGGTCGGCGTTGTTGGAGTGCAGGGTGGCCAGGCACAGGTGGCCGGTCTCGGCGAAGGCGATGGCCGCCTCCATCGTTTCCGCATCCAGGATCTCGCCGATCAGGATCACGTCCGGCGCCTCGCGCATCGCGTTCTTCAGCGCGTTGTGGAAGGCATGGGTGTCCAGCCCGACCTCGCGCTGGTTGACGATCGACATCTTGTGCTTGTGCAGGTACTCGATCGGGTCCTCGATGGTGAGGATGTGCCCGGTGGTCGTACTGTTGCGGTGGTCGATCATCGACGCCAGCGAGGTGGACTTGCCCGAGCCGGTGGACCCCACCACCAACACCAGGCCACGCGGGGTCATGATGACGTCCTTCAGCACCTGCGGCAGGTTGAGCTCTTCGATGCTCGGAATCCGGCTGCGGATGGCGCGGATGACCATGCCGACCTCGCCCCGCTGCTTGAACACGTTGACACGGAAGCGCCCGGCATCGGCCAGGGCGATGGCCATGTTGAGTTCCAGCTCGCGTTCGAACTGGGGCACCTGGCCCTCGTCCATCAGCGAATAGGCGATTTTCTTCACCATCCCCGGCGGCAGGCCGGTATTGCCCAGCGGGTACAGCTTGCCCTCGATCTTGATGTAGACCGGCGCGCCGGTGGTCAAGAACATGTCCGAAGCGTTCTTTTCGGTCATCAGCTTCAGGAAGTAGCCGATATCCATTGCGAATTTTCCCCAACGAAACTGCCGACGCCCGTTGCAAGCACGGTGTCGGCTTGACGACAATGGCCGTGAACCGACAACCGGTACGGCCTCCCCAATGAAACGACTTAGCTTCGCACGAATGCGCCACAGCCTGTATGTGATGGCGTTTGCATTCGCACTTTCTGCCCCCGTCTGGGCGCAGGATGGCGCACAGGAACTGGCCCAGGCGCGGCAGGCGGTGGACAAGGCCACCCAGGCCGACGCCGACCAGTACGCCCCCGATCTGATCGGTCTGGCCCGCCAGGGCCTGGAGCAGGCCCAGCGTGCCGCCGGCGACCGCCGCGAACGCAAGAACGCCCCGGCGCTGGCCCTGCGCGCCGCCGCCGATGCCGACCTGGCCCGTGCCCGCAGCGAGGAAGCCACCGCCACCGCCCAGCTGCAGCTGCGCCGCAACGAGGTCAACCAGCTGCAGCGCCAGCTGTCGACCGGGGAGGACCGCCGATGAAGCCGATCTCCGCCCTGGCTCTGGCCACCGCGCTGGCGCTGCCGGCCCTGGCCAACGCCGCCGACAACCCGATGGTCGGCCAGCTGACCCAGCGCCTGATGAACATCCAGGCCAATCCCGACACCGCCGAGCTGGCCGCGTTCGAGCGCATGCAGGCCCAGCAGGCCATCACCACCCTGGACAAGGCCAAGCGCCGCGACCAGGAACTGGCCACGTACCTGGCCGAGCGCCGGGTCGAGATTGCCGAGACCAGCGTGCGCGCCGCCCTGGCCGCCCGCGAGGTCGACCGCCTGGACCGCACCCGCAGCGACCTGCTGATCGAAGCCAGCCGCCGCGATGCGGCCCGTGCCCGCCAGGAAGCGGAACAGCTGCGCATGCAGGCGCAGATGCAGGCCGAGGAAGCCGAGCGCCTGCGCCAGGCGGCCGAAGCCGAGGCCCTGGCCCGCCAGGACGCCGAGAACGCCCTGACCAGCGTGGCCGGCAAGCAGCAGCAGCGCCTCAGTTCGGCCCAGCAGAACGCGGCCAAGCTGGCCCGCGAGGAAGCCGAGCTGGTGTCCGGGCAGAAGCTGCCGGGGTCGAAGTTCGATGCCCGTGGCGAAGTCTTCACCCTGGGCGGCGACGCCTTCGGCGCCGGTGCGGCCAGCCTGTCCGGTGGTGCGAAGAACCAGGCCAAGGCGCTGGCCGAGTACCTGAACATCGGCAAGAAGGGCCGGGTCCGTATCGAGGCCTATGACAGCGCCAATGGCGTCGGCCAGAAGCGCGCCGAAGCCCTGCGCGATGCCCTGGTTTCGGCAGGTGTCGCCAGCAGCCGCATCCAGGTCAGCGGCAAGAAGGCGGCGTCCACCAAGGCCCGCTCGGCCGAGGTCATCGTCGCGCCGTAATTGCTTGAATCTGTTTGTTTTTCGTTGCGTTGAGTATTCAGCCTGAACCCCGCCCCGGCGGGGTTCGGTCTTTTTGTCGCGGGGGTCTTGTACCCGGCCCGGAGCAGGCGTAGGGTCAATCGTCCGGGACGCAATGCCGCGGACCGGACGATGGGAGGGCCGGGCCGATGAAAGCAGGGCGCGAACCGCAGCAGACCGACGTGCGCAGGCCAGTGCCGCAGGTCGTTGTGGGCACCCATGTGGCAATCGACCGGCGCTCCTCCATGAACAACGCCCCGTGCCTTGCGGCCGGGGCGTTCGTGTATCTGTCGAAGGAGGTCCATCATGTTTGAAGATCAGCCCCAGAGCGAGATCGACGCCCGTCGCGCGCGTGATCCGGAGTTCCGGGCACTCCATGACCAGCACCGCAAGTTGAACAAGAAGTGCATGGACGCGGAGCTGGGTGTACTCCCGATCGATGATGTCACCCTGGGTCGCATGAAGCGCGAGAAGCTGCTGGCCAAGCAACGCCTTCTGCGTATGTACGAAACACCGCTCGCAACGACGTCCCCCACGCACTGACGCTCCGGTCGCGCCGGGAACGGCGTGACCCGGCCAACGATGGCCCCGCGGTTGCCGGCAACGGCGGCCGCGCCAAGGCACCACAGGCGGTGGTGCCTTGGCCTGCAGGCCCGGCCTGCAACCCTGCGCATACCTTCAGTCCACCGATGCGGGCGGTACTGGTCTCCTCGTCGATCCGGGGCCGTCCGCATCCCCTTGGGCGCCCAGCCGAGCATGGGCTCGGCGCTACAAGGGTTCAGCCGAGCATGGGCTCGGCTCTACAAAGGCTCAGCCGAGCATGGGCTCGGCGCTACAAAGGCTCAGCGGGTGGGTGCCGACCGTTGGTCGGCACGCCCACGGCTCCTGACTTTCGCAGCCATCCGGCGGATAATCATCTGTCCGGCCCTGCGTGGCGCGAACCGAAGTTTCCGAATGCCCATCCATTCCTCCGTCCTCGAACTCATCGGCCAGACCCCCATCGTCAAGGCCCAGCGCCTGGATACCGGCGTCTGCGAGCTCTACCTGAAGCTCGAAAGCGCCAACCCGGGCGGATCGATCAAGGACCGCATCGGTCTGTCGATGATCGAAGCAGCGGAACAGCGCGGCGACCTCAAGCCCGGCGCGACCCTGGTCGAAGGCACCGCCGGCAATACCGGCCTGGGCCTGGCGCTGGTGGCGCAGCAGAAGGGCTACAAGCTGATCCTTGTCGTTCCCGACAAGATGAGCCGCGAAAAGATCTTCAACCTGAAGGCGATGGGTGCCGAAGTGCGCCTGACCCGTTCGGACGTGGCCAAGGGCCACCCGGAGTACTACCAGGACCTGGCCAAGACCATCGCTGACCAGACCCCGGGCGCGTACTTCATCAACCAGTTCGGCAACCCGGACAACCCGGCCGCGCACGAATTCGGCACCGGTCCGGAAATCCTCGAACAGATGGGCGGCGACCTCGACGCCATCGTGTTCGGCTGCGGCAGCTCGGGCACCATGACCGGCCTGTCGCGCGCCTTCGCCAAGCTGTCGCCGAAGACCGAACTGGTGCTGGCCGATCCGGTCGGCTCGATCCTGGCCGAGTACATCAACGACGGCAACCTGAACGACAAGTCGGGCAGCTGGCTGGTGGAAGGCATCGGCGAGGACTTCCTGCCGTCGATCTCGGATTTCAGCCGCGTCAAGAAGGCGTATCCCATCACCGATGCCGAGAGCTTCCACACCGCCCGCGAGCTGCTGGGCAAGGAAGGCATCCTCGGTGGTTCGTCCACCGGCACACTGCTGGCCGCCGGCCTGAAGTACTGCAGGGAACAGACCACGCCGAAGAAGGTGCTGGTGCTGGTGCCCGACACCGGCAACAAGTATCTGTCGAAGATGTACAACGACTACTGGATGCTGGACAACGGTTTCCTGGAACGCGCGCAGCACGGCGACCTGCGCGACCTGATCCTGCGCCCGTACGGCCAGCGCGACACCGTCGTGATCGGCCCGAACGACCTGCTGACCACCGCCTACCAGCGCATGAAGCTGTACGACGTGTCGCAGCTGCCGGTGATGGACGGCGACCAGCTGGTCGGCATCGTCGATGAAAGCGACGTGCTGCTGCATATCTACGGCGATGAAGCGCGCTTCCGCGACCCGGTGGCCACGGCCATGGTCAGCAAGCTGGACCGCCTGGACGTGAAATCGCCGATCGAGGCGCTGCTGCCGGTGTTCGACCGCGGCCAAGTGGCCATCGTCATGGACGGCGGCACCTTCCTCGGCCTGATCACCCGCATCGACCTGCTGAACTACCTGCGCCGTCGCGTTCAGTAAGCGACAGATCGCGACCGATTACCGCTGAATTCCGGTTTATTCGCGTCAAAGCCTGTTAAGGCGGCGCTGATAGACTCCCGATCCTTTGACGGCGCCGCACGTCAGCGCCATTCAGGAAACGACATGTCCAACCCTTCCTCGCCCGACCGCGCGCTGGCCCTGGCCACGCTGGCCATCCATGGCGGCCAGTCGCCCGACCCGAGCACCGGCGCGGTGATGCCGCCGATCTACGCCACCTCGACCTACGCCCAGTCCAGCCCGGGTGAACACCAGGGCTTCGAGTACTCGCGTACGCACAACCCGACCCGCTTCGCCTACGAGCGCTGCGTTGCGTCGCTGGAAGGTCGCACGCGTGGTTTCGCCTTCGCCTCGGGCATGGCCGCCAGCTCCACCGTGATCGAACTGCTGGACGCCGGCAGCCACGTGGTGGCGATGGACGACATCTACGGCGGCAGCTTCCGCCTGTTCGAACGCGTGCGCCGCCGCACCGCCGCGCTGGATTTCAGCTTCGTCGACCTGACCGACCTGGCGGCCTTCGAAGCGGCGATCACGCCGAAGACGAAGATGGTCTGGATCGAAACCCCGACCAACCCGATGCTGAAGATCGTGGACATCGCCGCGGTCGCCGCCATCGCCAAGCGCCATGGCCTGATCGTAGTGGTCGACAACACCTTCGCCTCGCCGATGCTGCAGCGTCCGCTGGAGCTGGGCGCGGACCTGGTGCTGCACTCGGCCACCAAGTACCTCAACGGCCACTCGGACATGGTCGGTGGCATGGTCGTGGCCGGCGACAATGCCGAGCTGGCCGAGCAGATGGCCTTCCTGCAGAACTCGGTGGGTGGCGTGCAGGGTCCGTTCGACAGCTTCCTGGCCCTGCGTGGCCTGAAGACCCTGCCGCTGCGCATGAAGGCGCACTGCGCCAATGCGCTGGCCCTGGCCCAGTGGCTGGAAAAGCATCCGGCCGTGGACAAGGTGATCTACCCGGGCCTGCCCTCGCACCCGCAGCATGAACTGGCCGGCAAGCAGATGTCCGGCTACGGCGGCATCGTCTCGATCGTGCTGAAGGGCGGTTTCGACGCGGCCAAGCGCTTCTGCGAGAAGACAGAACTGTTCACCCTGGCCGAGTCGCTGGGTGGCGTGGAAAGCCTGGTCAACCACCCGGCGGTGATGACCCATGCCTCGATCCCGGTGGCACGCCGCGAGCAGCTGGGCATCAGCGATGCACTGGTGCGTTTGAGCGTGGGCGTGGAGGAGCTGGGGGATCTGCAGGTGGACCTGGAAAAGGCGCTTCCGGCACATGAGTAACGAGGCCGACCGTTTGACACGCCGTCAAGGCGCCAGGCCCGGCCTGCACCTGCTCAACCTGTCGGCTTGGATCAGGGAGCAGCGTGTACTCCAACTCGTCTACCGCCAGCTTCCTCCGCGATGGCGTAACTGGGCGTCGTCCTTGCTCGCGTCGCGTGCGAGTGCAAGCGCCCGGTTCCCGCGCACTCCACGCTGGGATCTGGGTCTGGAGCGCGTCGCTCACGACACAGTCAGGATGCCGGCACAGGCGGATGGTCCGGGTCTCAACCTGTTGGGATACATGCGTGGCCAATTCGGCCTGGCTGAAAGCGCTCGTCTGTATGCACGCGCATTGATCGATTACGGCGCGGATGTCGCGCTGTACGACATTGACCTGGCGCTTCCGCATGGCTGGGAAGATGGCAGCCTGGACGCGTGGATAGGCACGGATGCACCTCACGAAGTGAGCATCATCTTCGTCAATCCTGACTATCTGAAACCGGCCCTGGAGCAGATCGGTGAGGCAAGACTGCGTGGCCGTTATCTGATCGCCTGCTGGTTCTGGGAGCTGGAGAAGATCCCCGACGAGTGGCTTGATGCCTTGGCCTTGGTGGATGAAATCATGGTGGCCAGCAAATTCGTTGAGGATGCTTTCCGACGCGTCACCGAAAAACCCGTGCTGCGCGTCCCCCTTCCATTAAGTACTCTACCTGACAGCGGCCTGCAGCGTCAGGATTTCGGCTTGGACGACGGGAAGTTCACTTTCCTCGCTACCTTCGATTTCAACTCTTGGATTGAAAGGAAAAATCCATTCGCGGTGCTGTCGGCCTTCCGTGCCGCGTTCCCTGCAGATCGGGACGACGTCCGCCTGCTGGTGAAATCGAGTAATGGTTTCCGCCATCCGGAAAAGTTCCGGAAGTTGCTGAGTGCCGGTGAGGGAGATGACCGCATCGTTATCCGCGACGACGTCATTGATCGCGCCCATCTGAACGCCCTGCAGCGTTGCTGTGATGCCTATGTGTCTCTCCACCGTGCAGAGGGTTTTGGCCTCGGACTTGCGGAGTGCATGGCGCTTGGCAAGCCTGTCATTGCCACGGGCTGGTCTGGAAATCTTGAGTTCATGGATTCCGAAAGCGCACTGCTGGTGGAATTCCGCAGGATACCCGTGAGGGAGGGGGACTATCCCCACCCCGACGGGGCTGAGTGGGCAGAGGCAGACGTTGGCGCCGCCGCCACTGCCATGCGGAAACTCGCCGACGATCCTGTCGCGGCCTCGCAGCTGGGTGCGCGAGCGCGGACGGCAGTGCTCGCGCGCCTGTCGCCTGATAATGCCGCGCGCATCATCCTGAACAGAGTCCGGGAAATCAAGGCAGGCATGAACAACGTAGGTGAGAACCATGGGTGACATGATGCGCTCGATATGGGCATACCGTTTTTTCATCCTTTCCTCGATCCGCAGTGACCTGAAGATCCGGTTCCTGCGCAGCAAGCTTGGCACCATGTGGATGATCATTCATCCGCTGGCCCAGGTCCTCATTTTTGCGCTTATTCTTTCGGAAGTGCTCTCCGCCAAGCTTCCGGGAATCGACAACAAGTACGCCTACGCGCTTTACCTCATGTCGGGCACCTTGGGCTGGACATTGTTCGCCGAGACGATCACGAAATCAGTCAGCCTGTTCATCGACAACGCGAACCTGATGAAGAAGATGGCATTCCCGCGCATCTGCCTGCCCATCATCCTCGCCGGCACGATGCTGGTGCAGAACAGCTTGCTGTTACTCGCCATTTTTCTGGTCTTTGCGGCGCTGGGGCACTTTCCCGATGCGCATGCGCTCTGGTTGCCGGTACTGATCCTGATCACTTTGGTCCTGTCGCTTTCGCTGGGTACCCTGCTTGGTGTGTTCAATGTGTTCGTGCGCGATATCGGTCAGGTCGTCCCCGTCGTGCTGCAGGCACTTTTCTGGTTCACTCCCATCGTCTACAGCTTGGAGATCCTGCCGGCCAGCACACAGGCCTGGTTCCGTCTGAATCCGCTGCACCCATTGATAGCGAGCTATCAGAACGTTCTCGTTTACGGTCGCGACCCCTACTGGAGTGACCTGGGGTGGCTGGCGCTGGCTTCGGTCATCATGGGCGTGGCGGCGCTGGTGGTCTTCCGCAAGGCAAATGCAGAAATGGTGGACATGCTATGAGCGGCGAAATCTTCGTCTCCGGTGTCGGCAAGGCATATCGTCATTGGGGCAGCGAGTGGAAGCGCTTTGCAAAATGGTTTGGGGCGAACCCCAAGCCGGACTCTGAAGCCTGGGTGCTTCGCGGCATCGATTTCGAGGTTGCCCGCGGTGAAGCGGTAGGTATCATCGGGCAGAACGGCGCAGGCAAGAGCACGTTGCTGAAGCTGGTGACCGGCACTGCGCGTCCGACTGAGGGGGAAATCCGCTTGACTGGACGGGTGGCCGCCATCCTTGAGCTCGGCATGGGCTTCAACCCGGAGCTGAGTGGGCGCGAGAACGTCCGCCATGCTGCGGGGCTGCTCGGTTTTTCGGGGGAGGACATCGAGCGGATCGTTCCGGAAGTGGAGAAGTTCGCGGAGATCGGCTCCTACTTCGATGAGCCAGTACGTGCTTATTCAAGCGGTATGCAGGTTCGTGTCGCCTTCAGTGTTGCAACCGCGACCCGCCCGGACATTCTGATCGTGGATGAAGCGCTGTCGGTGGGCGATGCTTACTTCGTCCATAAGTGTTTCCAGCGGATTCGTGACTTCCGTGCCGCTGGGACCACGCTGTTGTTCGTCTCGCATGACCCAACGGCCGTGCAGGCGCTTTGCGACCGCGCCATCCTGCTCGTCGCCGGCAAGAAACTGCTCGATGGAGAGCCCCGTGAGGTGTTTGATTACTACAATGCCCTGATCGCCGAAAAAGAAAACAGCAAGCTGCTGACCGTGCGGGAAGAGGGTGGGCCGGTGCAGACGGTGTCAGGGACGGGCGAGGCCAGTTTCGGGTCGATCACTCTGCGCAATTCCGCTGGCGAGGCCGTTGAGTACGTGGGTGTGGGAGAGGCAGTGTCACTGGATGTCGCGGTTGAAATACATGAGCCGATCGACAGATTGGTGTTTGGTTACATGATCAAGGATCGGCTCGGGCAGCCGATTTATGGCACCAACACGCATTACACGGAGCAGGTCCTTGGGGACCTGTCGCCGGGTCAACGTATCCGCTTCAGCGTATCGTTCCATCTCAACCTGGGGCCGGGCAGCTATTCCGTTTCGGTAGCCTTGTCGAGTACGGAAACCCACCTTGTGAAGAATTTCCAGTGGCGTGATCTGGCCACGGTTTTTCAAGTTGCCAACATCACCCACCAGCATTTCGTCGGTTCAGCCTGGCTGCCATCACGCATTGAATGGCAGGAAGAGGCTACCGATGGTGCAACTGAAGTGAGGACCATGGAATGACGACTCCGCACGAGATGAAGGCAGGGGCTTTGATGCAACAGGTGCGTCATGAGCTCGCAATGCGATCGGCCCAGCGCAGTGGCGATGCGCAGCAAAGCCGGGAGCGGGCGCCGCATTGGTCGCCGGACAACGCGCAGATCGCCGATAAGCATCAATACACGCTGCAGGAACTGCTGCAATACGAGGATATGGACTTCGTCGATAATGCTTACCGTGCAATGCTCGGTCGACCGGTCGACCAAGATGCATTGGCCATGTATACGCAGCGGCTGCGTGATGGCAGCATAACCAAGCTTGAGGTGCTGGGCGCCCTGCGCTGGTCGCGCGAGGGCGAGCAGCGCGGTACCCGCATCCATCGGCTGCGCCTTCTGTGGACACTGCAGCGCTGGAAGCGTAAGCGTCTTGTGGGTCCTGTCATCGAATGGGCCCATGCTGCCATCCGCCTGCCGCGCGCGGCCCGCACCGAGTCGCTGAATCACGCCCACAGCGTTCGCGAGATCCAGCGGATTGGTGAGCTTCTGAATGAAGTTTCGAGCCTCGCCAGTAGCCGCTGCACCCAACTCGAGCGTCAGTTGGCGGAGGTCACGACCCAATTGCAGTTGGCCGAGTCCCGTTCCGGTGTGCGCGATGAGGCGCACGACGCGCGCCTTGCTTCGCTTGAGCTGATCGTCCAATCTGAGTTCGGCCCGGAAGTGCTCTTGGCGACGGCGGCCGGAGTGGACCCTGCTGAACCCGCTACCGTCCGCAGGCCCAGCATGTTGGTGAGGATGAGCCTGCTGGAGCAGCGACTCGAGGATGACGCGGCAGAGCTGCGGCAGTTGAGGGGGCAGCTGGACATGGCAAGGACATTCGCTGGCGAGCACGAGCAGCGGCTTGAGGCGCTGCGGGTAACTGTCGAGGAAAGTGCTGCGGCGAGGCGTGATCATCACACCCGCTTTGATTTTGACATCAGTGCGATCAATGCGCGGCAGAGCCGCGATGAAGATCGCTTGGACGCGCTGGAGCTGGGTGGGAGGCTGCAAGCTGAGCTTGCGCCTTCCTCTACCAGCACGACCGGTGCCCTGCCCGGTCCGGAGGCGCAGGGTACTGTGAAGCCAGCATCGGACATGGATGTGATGTACGCCGCGCTGGAGGATTCATTTCGTGGTTCGCGCGAGCTGGTCAAGGAGCGTGTCCGCCCCTATCTGCAGGAGGTCGAACTCGTCTGTGGTGCCGATCCGTCGAGCGCGCTGGTACTTGATATCGGCTGCGGTCGCGGGGAGTGGCTCGAGCTGGTTCGCGACGCCGGCTACCCGGGGCGCGGGATAGACATGAATGGAATGTTCGTCCAGACCTGTCGCTCGATGGGATTGGATGTCATTCACGGCGATGCATTTGAAGTCCTGCGGAAAATGCCGCCGGGCTCTGTCTCGGTAATTACCTCGATGCACCTCGTCGAGCATCTCCCATTTGAAACGATGATTGCTCTGATCGATGAATGCCATCGCGCTCTTCGCCCTGACGGGATGCTGATTCTGGAAACCCCCAATCCAGAGAACCTGAGCGTTGGTGCTTTCTCCTTTTACATGGACCCGACCCATCGCAACCCGATCCCTCCTGACCTGTTGTTGTGGCTCGCGCGCTCCCGTGGCTTCGCCGACGTGCGAATCGATCGACTTACCCAGGCGCGCGACGTCGTGTTTCCGGAGCTGCTTGACGAGAGTCAGCCGGGCTCCCAGTCGATCAACCGGATCATCGAACAGTTCAGGGCGCCACTGGACTACGCAGTGATCTCGCGGAAAACCTCGTAAACGGACTGTGTCTGCTCTGCGGTTGTTGGATCGACGAATGCTGGATGTGTTTTCATTCCATACAGGATGTTGTTGCTCAGGCTTGTGTCATTCGCTTGGGGGAGTCCCTGTGGAAACGGTAGGCGTCAAGTGCAGGACGAAATGGCCAGGCGAATGAAAGCGGTCGCGCACCAGCAGTGGCAACCGGTGTCCGGCGCCAATCAACTAGGATGTACATAATGCGGATAGCATTGGATTTGCAGGCATGCCAGACGGCATCCCGCCATCGCGGCATCGGTCGTTACACGCTTGATCTTACCGGCGCACTGTTGTCCGGCGGCCAAGGTGTCGATTACTCCATCGGCCTCGACGGCACGTATCCGCGCGAAGCGAATGAAGTGATGGCTGCCCTGGATGGGCGTCTGTCGCGAGACAAGTGGTCGCGCTACTACTACGCCGGTCCGACGCAGCCACATGGCCATCCTGCCGACTGTCTCCGGCCTGCTGCGGAGGTGCTCTGCATGAATCACTATGCCGGCCTCGCGCCGGACATCGTGCATGCGAACAGCCTGTTCGAGGGGTTCGTGGAACATGCAGGCGGGGTGGCGGGCCTGGCCCAGGTGCCAGGCGCGATCAGCTCGGTGACGGTCTACGACTTCATTCCGCTGGTCTTTTCCGAGCAGTACCTGGACAACGCCAGTTATCGCTCATGGTATCAAGGCCGCCTTCAGGCCCTGCAGCGGTTCGACGTCATGCTCTGCATTTCAGAGGCTACGCGCCGGGACGCGATGCGTTTGCTGGGTATCCCCGCCGAACGGCTTGCGGTAATCCATGCTGGTGTTGGCAGCGAGTTCACTGCCAAGGCGTTGGGGGCTGTGGAACGTGAGAACCTGCTCAAGCGCTTCGGAATCGGTGGCCGTTTTGTGATCTACACGGGCAACGGCGACTTCCGCAAGAACCTGATCGGCGCCGTCGATGCGTTCGCGAGGATTGCGCCATCCGAGCGCAGCGGCGTGCAGTTGGTTCTTAACCAAGTCGGTGACGAACAGGCATTGCGTGCCTTCGCACAGCATGCGGGTCTGTCAGCGAATGATCTGGTCATCACCGGCAAGGTCAGTGATGCGGATCTGGTTGGCTTGTTCAGATCGTGCGAGGCGTTCTTCTTCCCGTCGTTGTATGAAGGATTTGGCCTACCTGTACTTGAGGCGATGGCGTGTGGTGCGCCGACCATCTGTGCCGACAACTCGAGCCTGGGCGAAGTTATGGCGCGCAAGGACGCAACATTCGATGCGTCCGATGCTGAGGCGGCGGCGCGCCTTCTGGGTCGCGCACTGAACGACCAGCAATACCGTGGTGAGCTGCGTGAGTTCGGCATCAAGAGGGCCGCAGAGTACACATGGGATCGTTCTGCCGCGCTGTGCGAACAGGCGTGGCGTGAGGCAATGGAGCGGAAGTCAAAGGCGCTGCGCGGGCCGCGCATGGGGCAGGGAGTCCGCCAGCGTATTGCCATGGTTACGCCGTTGCCTCCGCAGAAGAGTGGTATCGCGGACTACGTTGCCGAGCTGCTGACCCCGCTGTCCCGTTATGTCGACATTGATCTCTACACCGATGCGGATATTGCCGAAACCGGTGATCTTCGTTTCAGATACAGGATCCATCACTGGCGCGATCTTGAGCGCAGTGCGGGACGCTACGCACATATTGTCTACCAGTTCGGAAATTCGCCCTTCCATATGCACATGGTGGAGCTGCTGCGGAAGCATCCTGGGCTGGTTGTCCTCCATGATGTCTATCTCAGCTCCATGTTCTGGTACATGGAGAGCCATGGCGGGTATCCCGATGCGTTCAGGAAGGCGCTGCTGACGTCCCATGGCAGATCCGCCCTGGAGGTCCTGAGGGCGCAGGGGCCGCTCGAGGCAAGAATGCAGTTCCCTGCATCGCTCGGGGTCATCGAGGGCGCCGCTGGCATTCTCGTTCATTCCGCACACTCGGCCGAGGTCGTTGATTCGTTCTACCCAGGCGCCTCCCGGGCGATGATCACCCGCGCGCCGATGCCGTTGCGCCTCCCGGAAGACGTCGGCCAGGAAGGAAAGTCGCTTGCACGAACGGAGCTTGGAATCACGCCTGCCGAACAGGTGATTGTCAGCTTCGGTTTCATGGCCGACACCAAGCTGAATCATCTTTTGCTCGATGCGGTCGCCTGCCTGCCCACGGAGCGCCGGGCCGATGTGCGCCTTGTCTTTGTCGGTGGGGGCGATGGTGGCGAGTACGGAGAGCGGATCCAGCGGAGGATCCAGCAGCTGGGCAATGACGTGCGCGTAGAGATCACCGGGTTCGTCGCCGAGGACACCTATCGGCGCTATCTGGTCGCGGCCGATGTTGCCGTCCAGCTCAGGGCGGAAAGCCGCGGGGAGACCTCCAAGGCTGTATACGATTGCATGGCGTATGGTGTCCCCACCATCGTCAACGACTACGCTGGATTCCGTGAGCTCTCCCCGTTGGCGGTGCGAAAAGTGTCTGCCCAGCCAAGCATCAGCGAGCTTGCTGATGCCTTGTCCTTGCTGCTGTCAAGTGAAGCAGTCTGCAGGGCGTTGGGAACCGGCGCCCGTGGGGAGATCCGCCGTCACCATGATCCTGATCTCACCGCTAGAACGTACGTGGATGCGCTCTGGTCGTCGGGGCAGACAGTGAAGGTGCGAAACGGCAGTCTGTTGGCCAATCGCCTGGCGGACGTGTTCGAAGAGGCCTCTCCAACAGACCGTGAGTATCACGCGCTTGAAACGTCGGTGGCCAGCACGTTGCAGGCGCGAGGCACGCCGCGTCTGTTCCTGGACCTTAGTGAAGTCGTCCACTCCGACTATGGCACTGGTGTACACCGCGTGGTGCGCAATCTGGCCCGCGAATGCCTGCTCGGCGAACAAGCCACCCGGTTCGTAGTGCACCCTGTAGCGCATGTGGCTGATGGCACTATGGTGTCGGCTGAATCATTCACCCGTGACGTGCTCGGCGTGCCCGACGCAGGCCGCAGCCCAATATCAGATATGCGGGCAGGCGACGTCCTGTTCCTGCTTGACTCGGCATGGGACAAGACTGAGCGCTTTGAACACTCGATCGCAAATACGCATCGTGCAGGGGGGCGCGTGGGAGCAATGGTCTATGACCTCATTCCCCTGCGCCATCCGCAGCACTGCGTGGATTTCATGCCGGCGGTGTTCGAGCAGTGGTTGCGCTACGTCGTTCTCAACTGCGACGTGCTTGTCTGCATCTCCCGTGCCGTGGCAGATGACCTGCAGGCGTGGATTCGGGAAGTCGCGCCCGAGCAGCGCATTGGCCAGCGCATCGGGCACGTCCACCTGGGCAGCGATCTGGTCGAGCAGGGGGCTAAAGGTGAGCCTTCGCGGGTAGTCCGCAACGCGTTTGCGAAACCTGCCGTCCTGATGGTCGGCACGGTGGAGCCGCGAAAAGGTCACGGCCTTGCCCTTGACGCCTTCGAGCTAGCCTGGAAGCGCGGATCCAGCATGGTGCTGGTGATCATCGGCAAGAAAGGCTGGAACGTGGAGGCCTTGGCGTCCAGGTTGCGTGACCATCCCGAGGCGGGCAAGCGCCTGCTTTGGCTTGAGAAAGTGGGCGATGCCGACCTCGAGCATGCTTACGCCTCTGCCGTGGCGCTGCTACAGGCATCGTCCGCTGAAGGCTTTGGCTTGCCGATTGTCGAGGCAGCCCGGCACGGCGTGCCCCTGCTGCTCAGTGATATTCCGGTGTTCCGCGAGGTGGCCAGAGAGCATGCAGCGTATTTCACGCTGGAGGGTCCTGAGTCACTGGCAAGGCTGCTCGTTTCATCGCTTCCGCCGGCGGCCCCGGTCGACCTTGGCCTGACGTGGTCCGAATCGGCGTCCAAATTCATGCAGCTGCTGCTTAACGGGGGATGGGACTACTGACGCGGGCCTTCGGCAGGCGGTTCCTGCTCGAAAGCCCGCCTCGGCAGATAGCGGCAATCCGGCCCCGGATCCGGGCGCGGCAGATGCGGTATGATCATTTGTGTGTCTGGCCCGAAGAGAGACGGGTCGATGTGGGTCGCCGCGAGGACAGTGCGGGACGCGCAACTTTCTTAACTAACCGAGTAGAGTGGCAATGAGCATCAGGAAGGCAATCATCACGGGCGTTACCGGTCAGGACGGTGCTTACCTGACCCAGTTGCTGCTTGAGAAGGGCTATAAAGTCTATGGAACCTATCGGCGTACGAGTTCGGTAAACTTCTGGCGGCTGGACGAGGTGGGTGTCACCAACCACCCCGATCTTGAACTGGTCGAGTATGACCTCACGGATCTTGGCGCATCCTTGTCAATGGTGCAGAGGATCCAGCCGGACGAGATCTACAACCTTGCCGCACAGAGTTTCGTTGGTGTCAGCTTTGATCAGCCGAGCACCACGGCCCAGATTACCGGGGTTGGCGCGCTCAACCTGCTTGAGGCGATCCGCCTCGTCAATCCGAAGATCCGTTTCTATCAGGCCTCGACGTCGGAAATGTTCGGCAAGGTGCAGGCCGTTCCGCAGATCGAAGAGACTCCCTTCTATCCCCGGAGTCCGTACGGTGTAGCAAAGCTCTACGCCCACTGGATCACCGTCAACTATCGTGAAAGCTACGATATTTTCGCTTCCAGCGGCATCCTCTTCAATCATGAGAGCCCGCTGCGCGGCCGTGAATTCGTCACACGCAAGATTACCGACTCGGTAGCCAAGATCAAACTGGGACAGCTGGACGTGCTGGAGCTTGGAAATCTGGACGCGAAGCGCGACTGGGGTTTTGCCAAGGAATACGTCGAGGGCATGTGGCGCATGCTGCAGGCCGATGAGCCTGACACGTTCGTCCTCGCAACCAATCGGACCGAAACCGTGCGTGATTTCGTCCGCATGGCTTTCAAGGGGGCAGGCATCGACGTGGAGTTCAAGGGACAGGACATCGACGAAGTTGCAGTGGATGCATCGACGGGCAAGACCGTGATGCGGATCAACCCGAAATTCCACCGCCCCGCTGAAGTCGATCTCCTGATCGGCAATCCGGAGAAGGCCGAGCGCATTCTCGGCTGGAAGCCGCAGACGACGCTTGAACAGCTTTGCCAGATGATGGTTGAGGCGGATCTCAAGAGGAACGAGCGTGGATTCTCGTTCTGACCTGGAAGGCAAGCGTGTTCTGGTCACTGGAGCGTCCGGCTTTACCGGACGCTACATGGTTGCGGAACTGCGCGCCCAGGGCTGTCAGGTCATTGGCCAGGGGTCACGACGTGGCCCAGATGACCTGGGGGAGTTCGTAGAGGCCGATCTCAGGGACGAGGCTGCATTGACCGCAGCTGTCAGCGCCGCTCGTGCTGACATGGTGGTGCACCTTGCTGCGGTCGCCTTTGTTGCGCACGGCAATGCAGAGGATTTCTACAACGTCAATTTGCTGGGTACGCGAAACCTGCTGTCTGCGCTGGAACGTTGTGAACATCCGATAGAGAAGATCCTGCTGGCAAGCAGCGCAAACATCTACGGCAACCGTTCTTCAGGAACGTTGGACGAGAGCACACCCCCCTCACCTGCGAACGACTATGCCGTCAGCAAGTTGGCCATGGAGCATGTCGCGGGGCTCTGGCGGGAAAGGTTGCCTATTGTCATCACGCGGCCGTTCAACTACACCGGTGTCGGCCAGGGGGAGCAGTTCCTGGTGCCGAAGATCGTTTCCCACTTCGCTCGCCGGGCTCCGGTGATGGAACTTGGCAACATCGAGGTATCGCGCGATTTCGGCGACGTGCGGGCGGTGGCGCGGGCCTATCGGCAACTCCTGCAGTCGTCTGATGCAGTCGGTCAGGTCGTGAATATCTGTACCGGGGCTGGCCATACGCTGGCACACATTGTCGAGCTTTGCAGTGCGCTGAGCGGGCACTCGCTGGAGGTGCGGATCAACCCGGCATTTGTCCGTGCAAACGATGTGAAGGTCCTGGTCGGGGACAACCAGCGGCTGCTGCGCCTGATTGGCGGCTGGGACACGCCCCCTCTGGAGCAGACGTTGGAATGGATGCTGGCGGCAGCAGCCGCTGAGTAAAGCGCGGAACGCTGTTAACACCATACCTGGTTTAAAATAAATCCAATTTACTGGGCAGCACGACTGCGGCTAATGCAGTGCTCGGGCGCCACTCCCTATTCCAAGGACTGCATCAGACATGGCTCAGGATCAAAAACGCGTACTGGTAACCGGCGGCGCCGGTTTTCTGGGATCTCACCTCTGTGATCGCTTGATTGACGCAGGGCATGATGTGCTCTGTGTGGATAATTTCTACACCGGCAGCAAGGCCAACGTCGACGGCTTGCTGAAGCATCCGCGATTTGAGCTTATGCGGCATGATGTGACCTTCCCGCTGTATGTCGAGGTGGACCGTATTTTCAACCTTGCATGTCCGGCATCTCCTGTGCATTACCAGCACGATCCGGTTCAGACGACCAAGACGAGCGTGCACGGTGCGATCAATATGCTGGGTCTCGCCAAGCGGGTAGGCGCACGCATTCTTCAAGCCAGCACCAGCGAGGTCTACGGTGACCCGGAGATTCATCCGCAGGTGGAAGGTTACTGGGGACGAGTGAATCCGATTGGCATCCGCAGCTGCTACGACGAGGGCAAGCGCTGTGCCGAGACGTTGTTCTTCGACTACTGGCGCCAGCATCAGCTGGAAATCAAGGTCATGCGTATCTTCAATACATACGGCCCGCGGATGCACCCGAATGATGGCAGGGTGGTGAGCAATTTCATCGTGCAGGCGCTGAAGGGCGAGCCGATTACGATCTACGGTGATGGTACGCAGACCCGCAGCTTCTGCTATGTCGATGACCTTGTCGAAGGTATGTTGCGGTTGATGGATAGTCCGGCTGATTTCACCGGCCCGGTGAACATCGGCAATCCCGGCGAGTTCACCATGCTTGAACTTGCGGAAACGGTGTTGCGGCTGGTCGGCGGAACCTCCAGCATCGAGTATCGCCCGCTGCCCTCCGATGACCCGAAGCAGCGCCAGCCGGATATCCGCTTGGCCAAGGCGACCTTCGACTGGGAGCCCAAGGTCGGCCTGGAGGATGGCCTCAAGGAAACCATCGCCTACTTCCGCCATCGTTTGCAGGGGTGAGTGTGAAGATGATGCGGACCGTCGTGGTGATGCCCGTGTACGAAGATGTGGAAGCTTCTTCGATACTGTTCCGGAACCTGGCAGCCAGCCAAGGGTTGGATACCTACGTCGTGGCCGTTGATGATGGTTCCGTCCGACGCCCACTGGATGTGTCAGCCATTCAGGCGGCTGGTTTGGAAGGCGTAGTCATACGCCTGCGTCGGAACGTCGGGCACCAGCGCGCGATTGCGATTGGTCTCAGCTACGTCGCCGAGACATTCGGCGACGACGTGATCGTGGTCGCCATGGATTCTGATGGCGAGGATACACCGGAAAGTATTTCCCAGCTTGTTGAGGGGCTTGCGTCCGATGAGGTTGACGTCGTCGTGGCCACGCGCAGAAGTCGTGTGGAGTCGCTCAAGTTCAAGGCGTTCTATGTCGTCTACAAGTGGCTGTTCTCGCTGCTCAGTGGTCGGCAGATCAGCTTCGGCAATTTCATGGCAGCGAAAATGCCGGCAGTCCGTCGTCTGGCTTCCATGCAGGAGACGTGGACTCATGTAGCTGCATCAGTGCTGAGTTCCAAGCTGCGCATCCAGACATGCGCGCTTGACCGCGGCTCGCGTTATGCCGGTCGCAGCAAGATGAACTTCGTGGGGCTTGCCCTGCACGGCTTCCGTGCCTTGATGGTATTTGCTGAAGACGTGCTGGTAAGGGTGGGGATTGCGTGCACCCTCGTGGCAGGGCTTTCCGTCGTCGGCGGGATAACTGCATTGCTGCTCAAGGCATCGGGGTTTGCAACCCCGGGCTGGTTCTCGCTCGCATTCGGAATCCTGCTGCTTGTGTTCCTGCAGACTGCGGCGCTTACTCTGATCATCCTGCTGCTGTCAGGCATGCTGCGCAGCGGCGGGGTGCTGGGTACGGGTAGCTACCATGAATTTGTGGAAGAAGTGCGTCATGCCCGCCGCTGCTGACGGCGTGCTTGGCGGGCAGGTAGTGCGCTATCTGATCAATGGCGTCGTTGCAACAGCCGTCCACTATGGTGTGCTGCAGTTCAACATTGAAGTCCTCCACGTTCAGTTGGCGAGTGTGGCCAACGCCATTGCAGCGGTATTCGGCATCACGGTCTCATTCATCGGCAGCCGTTACTTCGTGTTCCGGGGCCAGCAGTCGAGCGTCGTAAGGCAAGGTGCGCACTTCGTCCTGGTCTACGTGCTCATCGCACTTCTGCACGCCGCTGTCATGTATGTCTGGGCCGATTATCTGGGCATGGACTACAGGATCGGCTTTCTGCTGGCCACCGGCATGCAGATGGTGCTGAGCTTCCTCGCCAATAAATTCCTGGTATTCAAATGAACAAGTACCTGCGCGCATTTCTTGCGACCGCGATTTTCATCGTTGCATTGCTGCTGATCTATTACATACACATGCGTTACCTGAGGGTCGACGTGGTGCTGTATGCCAGCATCCAGGATGCCCTGGTTGCGCTTGTAGTGGTCTTTGCCGGTCTGCACCTGCTGAAGTGGTTCCGTGATTTCAGCCGACTCGAACTGATCCAGTTGGGGGCAATCTGGCTTCTTGGCGGCTATCTGTTCGCGATATCCGTTCCCACCGTGATCGATCGATCGCTTTCGTTCTACATTCTGGAGAAGCTTGACCAGCGCGGCGGCGGTATTCGCGAAGATGCATTTCGGCAGGTGTTCACCGAAGAGTATGTGCGGGAGCATCACTTGGTCGAGGTCCGCCTGACCGAACAGCTGCAGTCCGGGACGATCGAAATTCAGTCGGGTTGCGTGAAGCTCACTCCGCGCGGTAAGCGTCTGGCTGGCTTCAGCCGTTTCTATCGTCAGAACCTCCTGCCTACGCACCGTCTGCTCATGGGTCAATACACCGACGCCCTGACCGATCCCTTCAGAAACAGCCGAATGTCGTCAGACTATCGGTGCCAGTAAGCAGCCGGACCGAATAGCATGTCGATCTCCGATCCTCCCGCAAGCGCACGGCCGCACGCTACTGTTGCCTCGCGCTGGTTGCCGCCCCTGTTGCTGTTCGCCGTGGGGTTGATCCTGGTTCCGTGGGCGCATACATGCCAGTTGTCCTGCGTACCGGGTGACATGGCAGATGCTCGATTCAACGGCGTGGTACTGGAGCACTTCTATCGTTGGTTGATCGGGGTGGATGCGAACCTGCTCAGTCCTTCGTTCTTCTATCCAGTCCCAGGAGCACTCACGTTCTCCGACAACCACTGGGGAACGGCCTGGATCTACTCTGCGTACAGGGCGCTGGGTTGGGATAGGTACCAGGCATTCGACCTCTGGTACCTGACAGGGTTCGTCGCGAACTATGTGGTGTGCAACATTGTCTTCCGTCGGATGCACTTTTCGCCCTTGGCTAGTGCGGTCGGGGCGTTCGCCTTCACCTTTGCCATGCCGGTCCTTGCCCGGCACGGCCACGCTCAGTTGACTTACCGCTTCCTGATGCCGGTTGCGCTGTTGTTGTGGCAGCGCTTTTCTGCCGACGGACGCTGGCGCTGGATCGCCGGGCTGGCCGTTGCGGTGGTCGCCCAGTTCTACATCTCGATCTATCTGGGATACTTTACCCTACTGCTGCTTGTGGCGTGGTGCCTCGCCCAATGGGCGATCGAAGGCGTGGGTCCGCGTCGGTGGATGGCTCAATGGCTGCAATGGAAGCAGCCACCCGTTCGCTGTGAGCTGGTCCTGGTGGTGATTACCCTCATGGCTGCGGCTGCAGCGATGATCGTGCTGATGTATCCCTACCTTCATTATTCGAAGTTGTATGGATTCGGCCGTGGGGTTGACGAAGTTCTGTCATTGCTTCCAAGGCCGCAGAGCTACCTCTTGGCGGACTTTTCCGCGCTCTGGCATGTTCCAAGCAGCTGGATCGGGCACGACGTTCCGATGCGCCACGAGCAGCAGATATTCTTCGGTGTGGGCATACTGGGATTGGCAGCGCTGGGCCTGCTGCGATCCAAGTCAGGTGTGCGCTGGGTTGCCGCTTCGTCCGTCCTGATACTGGTGCTTCTCACGCTGGCGGTCGGCGGCCATTCGTTGTATCTGCTGCTGGCTGAGCTGCCGGGAATCGGCTCGATCCGGGCCATGGCCCGGATCGGCCTTGTGCTGGTGCTGCCGCTATCACTGCTGGTGGCACTGGGGATCGAGTCCGTCCGTACCAGCGCACTGCCGTGGAAGATCGTCGCTGCGTTGTTCGCGCTGGTGATGGTGGTGGAAGCCGCAACGCTGCGCACCGACAAGTTCGGCAGAGAGCAGGCCATCGAACGCATCGAGGCACTCCGCCACCAACTTCCCCGTACGCTGCCGGAGCATGCCATCCTGTTCAATCCAGCTGGACCGGAGGTCAACCCCTCCGTTTCCGAGCTGGATGGTGTCATCCTGGCGCAGGAACTCGGTAGGCCCACCCTGAATGGCTATTCCGGCAACATCGCACCGGGATACCAGGCGCGAGACGGTATCGCGCCCTGCGTCCAAGCCTTGTATCGCATTACCGCTGGCACCAGCAACGGGGCAGTAGCCGCCGCGGAGAAGGCGGCTTTGGGTGTACTGGAGAATATCGTCGTGATCGATCCGCTGTCCTGCACAGTGCATGCCGGTGAGGTACTCGATCTGGCAAATGCTGCAGGCGTGTCCATTCAGGTTGCCTCCATGCGCAAAGATGCTTCGGGCGGTTATCTGGTATCAGTACGGGTAACCAACAATACCGCGATGGCTTTGAATACCCAGGCTGGGCTTCCCCAGCCGCTGCGGCTTTCCTGGCAACTTTTCCACAACGGCGCTGCCCTGGATCCGGGGGCATGGTCTTCGCGTGTTGAACTTGCCGGCTCTGGGATCCTCGCGCCACGGGAGGTGCGTGACGTATCGTTCCTGATACCAGAGGCCGCTGCGGGGCAGCAGATCGGGATCAGTGCGGTGCTTGAGGGCCGAGCGTGGTTGCATGATCACGGTCTCGTTCCCACCACGGTTCCTGTCGGTGACAATGAACGCTCCATGCCAGTTCACTGATATCGCGCAACCCGCCCTAGCGCTGTGCTGCCGAGGCGATGAGTCGGCGACGGCCCGAGAACAGCCTTCTGCGAGTGCGGCCTGCCCAGTTACGAGCTACTACATGATGATTTCAATCGAGGCACGATGAAAATTGCAATCGCGGGTACCGGTTATGTTGGCCTTTCCAACGGTGTGTTGCTCGCCAAGCACCACGAGGTGGTCGCCCTCGACCTGATCGCAGAAAAGGTCGAGAAGCTCAACCGGGGAGAGTCACCCATTGCGGACGCGGATATCGAGAAGGCGCTTGCCGGTAGGCAACTCAACTTCCGGGCCACGCTCGATCCGCGTGAAGCGTACGAAGGGGCTGCGTTCGTGATCATCGCGACGCCGACCGACTATGACCCGGTTACCAACTACTTCAATACGCGTTCGATCGAGTCCGTCATCGCGCAGGTCCTGGAGATCAATCCGGCGGCGACGATGATCATCAAATCGACGATTCCGGTAGGCTTCACCGCAAAAGCGCGCGAGCAGTTCGGGACCCGCAACATCATCTTCTCGCCGGAGTTCCTCCGTGAGGGTCGTGCGCTGCACGATAATCTCCATCCTTCCCGCATCATTGTGGGCGACCACAGCGAGGCGGCGAGGAGCTTTGCATCGCTGCTGCAGGAGGGGGCGGAAAAGAAGGACGTGGCGGTACTGTTTACTGACTCCACCGAGGCCGAGGCGATCAAACTGTTCGCCAACACCTATCTGGCCATGCGCGTTTCCTACTTCAATGAGCTGGATACCTACGCACAAACCCACGGGCTGGACAGCCGGCAGATCATCCAAGGGATTTCGCTCGACCCCCGGATCGGCGATGGCTACAACAACCCTTCATTCGGTTATGGCGGTTACTGCCTGCCGAAGGATACCAAGCAGTTGCTGGCGAATTACCAAGCCGTACCGCAGAACCTGATCCGGGCAATCGTTGAATCCAATACGACCCGTAAGGACTTCATCGCCGCTGATATCCTTGCGCGCAATCCGAAGGTCGTTGGCGTCTATCGACTGATTATGAAAGCCGGATCGGACAACTTCAGGTCCTCGAGCATCCAGGGGATCATGAAGCGGATCAAGGCAAAGGGCATCGAGGTGATCGTGCACGAGCCCGCCCTTGATGCCGACGAATTCTTCAATTCGCGAGTTGTGAATGACCTGGTGGAATTCAAGGCGCAGTCGGACGTGATCATCAGCAACCGAATGGCAGAGGCGCTCGTCGATGTCGCCGAAAAGGTTTACACGCGCGATCTTTTCGGTGACAACTGACCCGATGCCTTTGATTGTCTGACGGGTGAAAGAGAAAGGCCGGGTATTGCTACCCGGCCCCTTCAGCATGACGGAGCAGGTCGAATCACGCGCGGCCGTAGCTGTCTTCGAAGCGAACGATGTCGTCCTCGCCCAGATAGCTGCCCGACTGCACTTCGATCAGTTCCAGCGGAAGCTTGCCCGGGTTCTTCAGGCGATGGGTCACGCCCAGCGGGATGTAGGTGCTCTGGTTTTCCGACAGCAGGATCACCTCATCGCCGCGGGTCACTTCGGCCGTGCCGCTGACCACGATCCAGTGCTCGGCACGGTGGTGGTGCATCTGCAGGCTCAGGGTCGCGCCTGGCTTCACCGTGATGCGCTTGACCTGGAAGCGGGCGCCGTTGTCGATGGAGTCGTAGGCGCCCCAGGGGCGGTAGACCTTGCGGTGGGCGGCAGCTTCGCTGCGGCCATCACGCTTGATCTGGCCAACGATTTCCTTGACGTCCTGCACGCGGTCCTTGTGGCCCACGAACACAGCGTCATCGGTTTCCACAACCACCACGTCCTGCAGGCCGACCATCGCGATCAGGCGGTTGCCGTAGGCGTAGCTGTCCTTGCAGTCCAGGGCGATCACGTCACCGTGGCAGGCATTGCCATCGGCATCCTTGTCGGACACTTGCCACAGCGCAGACCAGGAACCCACGTCGTTCCATTCCGCATCCAGCGGGACAACGGCGGCGTCAGCCGTCTTCTCCATCACCGCATAGTCGATCGAATCGTTCGGGCTGGCGGCGAATGCTTCGGCATCCAGGCGGATGAAGTCGTTGTCGCGGGCTGCCTTGTCGAGCGCCTGGCGGCATGCCGACAGGATCGCCGGCTGCAGCGCCTCCAGTTCCTTCAGGTAGCGCGACGCCTTGAACAGGAACATGCCGCTGTTCCAGAAGTACTCGCCCGAAGCCACATACTGCTCGGCGGTAGCCAGGTCGGGCTTCTCGACGAAACGATCGACGGCGCGCACACCTTCGCCGGTAGCGGCCTTGATGTAGCCGTAGCCGGTTTCCGGTGCCGTCGGCACGATGCCGAAGGTGACCAGCTTGCCGCTTTCGGCGGCGATGGCAGCCTGCTTGACCGCCGCGTGGAAGGCCGCTTCGTTGCGGACCACGTGGTCGGACGGCAGGACCAGCAGCAGGGCATCATCGCCGCTGGCCAGCGCCTGCAGTGCGGCGATGGCGATGGCCGGGGCGGTGTTGCGGCCCACCGGTTCAAGAATCAGCGCCTGCGGCTGCACCTTGCACTCGCGCAGCTGCTCGGCTGCCATGAAGCGGTGCTCCTGGTTGGCGACCACGATGGGGGCTGCGCCGGCAATGGAAGCGACGCGCTTCCAGGTCGCCTGCAGCATCGTGTCATCGCCGACCAGCGGCAGGAACTGCTTCGGATAGGCTTCGCGCGACAGCGGCCACAGCCGGGTGCCGGAGCCGCCGGAAAGAATGACGGGAACAATGGGGGTCATACGAAAGTGTCCTGGTCAGTGATTGGCTGGCGTGCCGCCAATCAGGGCGGTCAGCTCGCGGATGCGGTCCTGCAGCAGCGTTTCGTCGCCGCGGGTTTCGATGTTCAGGCGCAGCAGCGGTTCGGTGTTGGAGCTGCGCAGGCTGAAACGCCACTCGGCGAAGTCTGCGCTGATGCCGTCGGTACGGTCCAGCTGCGGCTGCTGCGCTTCGAAGTGCGCCAGCACGCGCGCGACGGTGGCCTTGGCGTCATCCACGCGGAAATTGATCTCGCCGCTGCACGGGTAGGCCTTCATGCGGTCCGCCACCAGTTCGCCCAGCGACTTGCCGGTGCTGGAGACCAGCTGCGCGATCAGCAGCCACGGAATCATGCCGGAATCGCAGTAGGCGAATTCGCGGAAGTAGTGGTGCGCGCTCATCTCGCCGCCGTAGATCGCATCTTCGGCGCGCATGCGCTCCTTGATGAAGGCATGGCCGGTCTTGCTCATGATCGGCACACCGCCGGCCTGCTCGACCATTTCCACGGTGTTCCAGGTCAGGCGCGGGTCATGGATGATCTTGCCGCCCGGCTGGCGGGCCAGCAGTGCGGTGGCCAGCAGGCCAACGAGGTAATAGCCCTCGATGAAGTTGCCTTCGGCATCGAAGAAGAAGCAGCGGTCGAAGTCACCGTCCCAGGCGATGCCGAAGTCGGCGCCATTGGCGCGCACGGCGTCGCGCGTCGCCGCACGGTTTTCCGGCAGCAGCGGGTTGGGAATGCCGTTGGGGAAACGGCCGTCGGCTTCGTGCTGGATGCGGATGAATTCGAACGGCAGGTGCGGCGCCAGTTCGTCGATCACCAGGCCTGCGCCGCCGTTGCCGGGGTTGGTGACGATCTTCAGCGGCTTCAGGCTGGCCACATCGATGTAGCCCAGCAGGTGCTGGATGTAGGCGGCCTTGTCGGCGTCACGGGTGATCGTGCCGTGGCCGTTGCCCAGCGGTGCGTCGGACGCGGCGAAATCGCGGATGTCGAACAGGCCGGTGTCGCCGCTGATCGGCTTGGATTCCTCGCGGACCAGCTTCATCCCGTTGTAGTCCATCGGGTTGTGGCTGGCGGTGACCATGATGCCGCCGGCCGCCTTGCGATGGAACGTCTGGAAATAGACCTCTTCGGTGCCGCACATGCCGATGTCGATGACATCGCGTCCGCTGGCGGTGAGGCCTTCAATGGCGGCTTGCAGCAGGGCAGGGCTGCTCAGGCGGATGTCGTGTCCAACCACCACCGGTCCCGGGCCCAGCAACGCCGCTGTGCCGGCGCCGATACGGCGGGCAAGGCGTTCATCCAGTTCATCCGGAACGCGGCCGCGGATGTCATAGGCCTTGAAACACGGGAGCGTCATCGATGCAGTCCTTACACGGGTTGACCCCGGATTATAGCGAGACGGTGTGCAAAGACGGTTGATCCGGGCCAGCGTCCATGCAAGCCATAAATTGCTTGGGAATGTCGCGTAATCCACTGATTACGCGACATTTTCCAGCGTGGTTCAGTGCAGGGCCGCTTCCAGCTCCGGCAGAATCGTGAACAGATCCCCGACCAGGCCGATGTCGGCGATCTCGAAGATCGGCGAATCCGCGTCCTTGTTGATGGCCACGATCGTGCCGGCATCCTTGATGCCGGTCAGGTGCTGGATGGCACCGCTGATGCCGACGGCCACGTACAGTTCCGGCGCGATGATCTTGCCGGTCTGGCCGACCTGCAGGTCGCTGGGCACGTAGCCGGCATCGACCGCGGCGCGCGAGGCACCGACGGCGGCACCGAGCTTGTCGGCCAGCTGGAAGATGACCTTGAAGTTCTCTTCCGAACCGACGCCACGGCCACCGGAGACCACGCGCTTGGCGCTCTGCAGGTCCGGGCGGTCGCTGGCACCGGCGGCCAGGCCGACGAAGCGGGTGTGCGCCGGCAGGGCAGCATCGACGCTGGCCGCTTCCACGGCGGCGCTGCCACCCTGGGCGGCTTCCGGCCACGATGCGGCGCGCACGGTGGCGACCACGATCTGGTCGGCCGGCGCTTCGACGGTGATGATGGCGTTGCCGGCGTAGATCGGGCGCTTGAAGGTGTGGCTGCCTTCCACGGCCATCAGGTCGGACACCTGGTTGACGCCCAGCAGAGCGGCAACGCACGGCATCAGGTCCTTGCCGAAGGTGGTGGACGGGCCGAACACGTGGCTGTAGCCCTTGGCCAGCTGCGCGATCTGCGGGGCCAGCACCTGGGCGATGGCCTGCGCGTTGGCGGCGTTGGCCACGGTCAGGACCTTGGCGACGCCGGCGATCTTCGCCGCTTCAGTGGCGACAGCGGCCGGGTCGGCGGCCAGCACCAGCACGTCGATGCTGGCACCGCTGATGGCGGCGGCGGCGCTGACGGTCTTGGCGGTGGCGGCGTTGAGCTTGCCGTCGTGGTGTTCGGCGATGACGAGAATCTTGCTCATTACAGCAGCCCCTTCTGCTTGAGTGCGGCAACCAGTTCGGCCGCGTCCTTGACCATCACGCCCTTGCTGCGCTTGGACGGCGCGGCGTACTGGGTGGTCTTGAAGGTATCGGCGGCTTCAACGCCGAGGTCGGCCAGCTGCAGGGTCTCCAGCGGCTTGGCCTTGGCCTTCATGATGTCCGGCAGCTTGATGAAGCGCGGTTCGTTCAGGCGCAGGTCGGTGGTGACCACGGCCGGCAGGTCCACTTCCAGCGTTTCCAGGCCGGCATCGACCTCGCGGGTGACCGTGGCCTTGCCGTCGGCAATGTCCAGCTTGCTGGCGAAGGTCGCCTGCGGGCGGCCCCACAGCGTGGCCAGCATCTGGCCGGTCTGGTTGGCATCGTCGTCGATGGCCTGCTTGCCGAGGATCACCAGGTCCGGCTGTTCCTTCTCGACCAGCTTTAGCAGGGTACGGGCCGCGGTCAGCGGCTGGATGGCCTGATCGGTAACGACGTGAATGGCACGGTTTGCGCCCATGGCCAAGCCATTGCGCAGGTGCGCCTGGGCATCCGCCGGGGCGATGGTGGCGACCACCACTTCGGTCGCGATGCCCTTGTCGCGCAGGCGCAGGGCTTCTTCCAGGGCGATTTCATCGAAGGGGTTGGGGGACAGCTTGACGCCGTCGGTGACCACGCCGGAGCCGTCCGGCTTGACCTGAATGCGGACGTTGTAGTCCACCACGCGCTTGTACGCGACGAGGATTTTCATCTGGTACTCGATCCTTGTAGTGCCGGCCGATGGCCGGCTCACAGTAACGGGAAACGTCCGGTCCTCGCACAGCAACCGGTTCGGGGGTGGGACCCCGATTCTAGCTGGCTTGGGGTGACCATGCGAATGCGTATGGTTTTGCTGCGATGCAGCAGAAAATGCCGCTGCCAAGCTGTCATTCACCGCTTGCTGGCAGTCGTGAAGGCACCTCCGATGTATCCTTTCCTGCTACCGGAGCGCCCCAGGCCGAGGTGAACAGTTAACAGGAGAACACGTAGTGCCCACATGGCTTGTCACCGGCGGCGCCGGATTCATTGGCGGTAACTTCGTTCTCGAGGCGGTCGCCCGCGGCATCAAGGTCGTCAATCTCGACGCGCTGACCTACGCCGGCAACCTGAAGACTCTGTCCAGCCTGGACGGCAATCCGGACCACGTGTTCGTGCAGGGCGACATCGGCGACAGCGCGCTGGTTGCCCGCCTGCTGGCCGAGCACCAGCCCGACGCGGTGCTGAATTTCGCCGCCGAAAGCCATGTGGACCGGTCCATCGACGGGCCGGGTGCCTTCATCCAGACCAACGTGGTCGGCACCCTGGGCCTGCTGGAAGCGGCGCGTGACTACTGGAAGGCGCTGCCGGCCGAACAGAGTGCGGCCTTCCGCTTCCTGCACGTGTCCACCGACGAGGTGTACGGCACGCTGGGCGAGACCGGCAAGTTCAGCGAGACCACCCCGTACGCGCCCAACTCGCCGTACTCCGCCTCCAAGGCCGCCTCGGACCACCTCGTGCGTGCGTTCCACCACACCTACGGGCTGCCGGTGCTGACCACCAACTGTTCCAACAACTATGGCCCCTACCACTTCCCCGAGAAGCTGATCCCGCTGGTGATCGCCAAGGCGCTGGCCGGCGAGCCGCTGCCGGTGTACGGCGATGGCAGGCAGGTGCGCGACTGGCTGTTCGTGACCGACCACTGCGAAGCGATCCGTACCGTGCTGGCCAAGGGCCAGGTCGGTGAGACCTACAACGTCGGCGGTAACTCGGAAAAGCAGAACATCGAGGTGGTGCAGGCGATCTGCGCGCTGCTCGATGCGCGCCGCCCGCGTGAGGATGGCCAGCCGCGAAGCAGCCAGATCACCTGCGTGGCCGATCGTCCCGGCCATGACCGCCGCTATGCGATCGATGCCTCGAAGCTGAAGAACGACCTGGGCTGGGAACCGGCCTACACCTTCGAGCAGGGCATTGCCTTCACCGTTGACTGGTACCTGGACAACCAGGAGTGGGTGAACGGCGTGCTTGACGGCAGCTACCGCCTGCAGCGCATCGGCACGGCCGCCTGAAACCAGGAGAGAACATGACGCAGCGTAAAGGCATCATACTCGCCGGCGGTTCCGGCACCCGGCTCTATCCGATCACCAAGGGCGTCAGCAAGCAGCTGCTGCCGGTGTACGACAAGCCGATGATCTATTACCCGCTCAGCGTGCTGATGCTGGCGGGCATCCGCGAAGTGCTGATCATCAACACCCCGCACGAACAGGCGTTGTTCCAGCAGCTGCTTGGCGACGGTTCGCAGTGGGGCATGGACATCCAGTATGCCGTGCAGCCGAGCCCGGACGGACTGGCGCAGGCCTACCTGATCGGGCGTGATTTCGTGGCCGGCAAGCCCAGTTGCCTGGTGCTGGGTGACAACATCTTCCACGGGCATGGCCTGACCGAAGTGCTCAAGCGGGCCGACAGCCGCGTGGACGGTTCCACGGTCTTCGGCTACTGGGTGAACGACCCGGAGCGCTATGGCGTGGCCGAATTCGACAAGGGTGGCAAGGTGATCGACCTGGTGGAGAAGCCGGAAAGCCCACGCTCCAACTACGCCGTGACCGGCCTGTACTTCTACGACGGCAACGCCAGCGATCATGCCGCCGAGCTGAAGCCTTCGCCGCGTGGCGAGCTGGAGATCACCGATCTCAACAAGCGGTACCTGGCCGACGACAACCTGCGTCTGGAAGCGCTGGGCCGTGGTTATGCCTGGCTCGACACGGGTACCCACCAGTCGCTGCTGGAAGCGTCCAACTTCATCGAGACCATCCAGACCCGGCAGGGCCTGCAGGTGTGCTGCCCGGAAGAAATCGCGTTTGGTCAAGGCTGGATCGATGCGGCTCAACTGCAGGCGCTGGCTGCACCGCTCATCAAGAATGCCTATGGCCAGTATCTGCAGAAGCTCTCGCTGAGGGGCGTTGTTCCGTGAAAGTGATCCAGACACGCCTTCCCGACTGTGCGGTCATCGAACCTCGTGTGTTCGGTGATGACCGTGGCTTCTTCTACGAGACGTGGAATGCCGGACGCTTTGCAGAGCAGGGATTACCCGCCCGGTTCGTGCAGAGCAACGTGTCTTCGTCTGCCCGCGGTGTGCTCCGCGGCCTTCATTACCAGTGGCCACGCCCACAGGGCAAACTGGTAAGCGTGTTGGAAGGGGAAGTGTATGACGTGGCGGTGGACATCCGCCGTGGCTCGCCGACGTTCGGCCAGTGGGAAGCGGTGATGCTGAGCGCGGAGAACAGGAGACAGTTCTGGATTCCCGAAGGCTTCGCCCACGGTTTTGCGGTGCTTTCCGAAACGGCGCTGTTCCACTATCTGTGCACCGATGTGTACGTCGCGGAAGCAGATGCGGGCATCCGCTGGAATGATGCCGACATCGCGGTGGATTGGCCGGTGAGCACGCCGACGCTCTCGGCCAAGGATGAGAAGGCCCCCTTCCTGAAGGACATCGCCGAAGACCGCCTGCCGGTCTACACGCCATGACCGTGCTGTTCGGCGGCAACGGCCAGGTCGGCCAGGAGCTGCTGCGCGCACTGGCCCCGCTGGGGCCGGTGGTGGCCACGACCCGCAGCGGCCAGCTGCCTGATGGCCGTGCGTGCGAGGTGGCCGATTTCGGCCAGCCCGACAGCCTGCCGGCGCTGCTGGATCGCCTGCAGCCGTCGGTGGTGGTCAATGCTGCCGCCTACACGGCGGTCGACCGTGCCGAGCAGGATGTCGAGGCCGCGTTCGCGGCCAACGCACAGGCGCCGGGCGTGATCGCGCGCTGGTGTGCAGCGCAGGGCGTGCCGTTCGTGCATTACTCCACCGACTACGTGTTCGATGGCCAAGGCAGCGCGCCCTACCGCGAAGACGATGCGACCGCACCGCTGGGCGTCTACGGCACCAGCAAGCGGGATGGCGAAGAGGCCGTTCGCGCCGCCGGTGGCCGCCACCTGATCTTCCGCACGGCGTGGGTGTATGCCTCGCACGGTGCCAATTTCCTGCGCACGATGCTGCGGGTGGGCGCCGAGCGCGACCACCTGCGGGTGGTGTCCGACCAGATCGGTACGCCGACTTCGGCCGCGCTGATCGCCGATGCCACCGCACAGGCGCTGCAGCACCCGGGGCAGCTGTCGGGCACCTGGCACCTGACCGCCAGCGGCCAGACCACCTGGCATGGCTTTGCCGAAGCGATTTTCGCCGAGGCGCTGGCCACTGGCATGTTGGCGCGCGTGCCGGCCGTCGAAGCGATTCCCAGTTCCGAGTACCCGACCCCGGCCAAGCGCCCGGCGTGGTCGGTGCTGGACAATCGCAGGCTGCAGCAGGATTTCGGCATCGTGCTGCCGGCCTGGCAGCACGGCCTCAAGCAGGTGATGGCAGCGATCGCCCGCGGTTGATTGCCCGCCGCAATTGCTGCGGCGCATCCCAGCCCATCGGCAGGGTCCGGCTAGAATGCGCTGATTCTTCCCCCGTAGGGCTGTAGAAATGGAACACGCAACTTCCAGCGGCAAGCGCAGCAAGCGCTTTGCTTCGGCGGCGGAGGCCCTGCAGGGCGTCATTGCCGATGGCCAGACCCTGGCCGTGGGCGGCTTCGGCCTGTGCGGCATTCCCGAGGCGCTGATCGCCGCCCTGCGTGACAGCGGGGCCAAGGGCCTGACGGTGATCTCCAACAACGCCGGCGTCGATGGCTTCGGCCTGGGCCAGCTGCTGGAAACGCGGCAGATCAAGAAGATGATTTCGTCCTACGTGGGCGAGAACAAGGAATTCGAACGGCAGTTCCTGGCCGGTGAGCTGGAGCTGGAGTTCAACCCGCAGGGCACCCTGGCCGAGCGCCTGCGGGCCGGCGGCGCGGGCATCCCGGCGTTCTTCACCGCCACCGGCTACGGCACCGTGGTGGCCGAAGGCAAGGAAACCCGCGAGTTCGACGGCAAGCACTACGTGATGGAAACCGCGCTGCGCGCCGACGTCGCCCTGGTCAAGGCCTGGAAGGCCGACGAGGCGGGCAACCTGGTGTTCCGCAAGACCGCGCGCAACTTCAACCCGGCCTGCGCGATGGCCGGCAAGGTCTGCATCGTGGAAGTGGAAGAGGTGGTGCCGGTGGGCGCCATCGATCCGGACCAGGTGCACCTGCCGGGCATCTACGTGCACCGCATCGTGCACAACGCCCATCCTGAAAAACGCATCGAACAGCGCACCATCCGCGCGGAGGGCAACTGACATGGCGTGGACCCGTGACGAGATGGCGGCACGTGCCGCCCGCGAACTGACCGATGGCGCCTACGTGAACCTCGGCATCGGCCTGCCGACCCTGGTGGCCAACCACATTCCCGAAGGCGTGGACGTGTGGCTGCAGTCCGAGAACGGCCTGCTCGGCATCGGCCCGTTCCCGACCGACGCCGAAGTGGACGCCGACCTGATCAACGCCGGCAAGCAGACCGTCACCGCGCGTGCCGGTGCCAGCTATTTCGGCAGCCATGACAGCTTCGCGATGATCCGCGGTGGTCACGTCAACCTGGCCATCCTCGGCGCCATGCAGGTGACCGACAAGGGCGACCTGGCCAACTGGATGGTGCCCGGCAAGATGGTCAAGGGCATGGGCGGCGCCATGGACCTGGTGGCCGGCGTGCAGCGCGTGGTGGTGCTGATGGAGCACACCGCGAAGAACGGCGAGCACAAGATCCTGGCCGAATGCTCGCTGCCGCTGACCGGCGTCGGCGTGGTCGACCGCATCATCACCGACCTGGCCGTGTTCGATGTGACCGACGACGGCCTGGTGCTGGTGGAAGCGGCGCCGGGCGTGGCCGATGACGAACTGAAGGAAAAGACCGGCGTGCCGTTCCGGCGTGCCTGAGTGAACGTGCGCGGGGCGCGTCTGCCGCCCCGCGCATGAGGACGACCGCGATGCTGTTCCCCCACGACCTGCCTGATGCCGACGTCCAGCACCTGCCGGGCTGGCTGCCCGCCGACGCCGCCGACGCGCTGCTGCCGGCCCTGCAGGCGGAACTGCCATGGGAGGTGCATCGCATCCGCATGTTCGGCAACTGGGTGGATTCGCCACGATTGAGCTGCTGGATCGGTGACCCGCAGGCGCGCTACCGCTATTCCGGCGCCGAGTTCGTGCCGCAGCCGTGGCCGCCACGGTTGCAGGTGCTGCGCCAAAGGCTGCAGGAGCAGGGCATCGGCGCCTTCAACAGCGTGCTGGTCAACCGCTACCGCAGCGGTGGCGACTACATGGGCTGGCACAGCGATGACGAACCGGAACTGGGGCCGTCGCCGCTCATCGCCTCGCTCAGCCTGGGCTCGGCGCGCCGCTTCCTGCTGCGGCGGCGTGAGGACCATGCGCGCAAGGCGGAATTCCTGCTCGGCCACGGCGACCTGCTGCTGATGGGTGGCAGCACCCAGCGCTTCTACCAGCACGCCCTGCCGAAGATGGCACGGGTGCAGGGCGAACGCATCAACCTGACATTCCGCTGGATCCAGCCGCGTTGAGCGCGCTCCGCCGGGCATGGCCCGGCGCTACCAGGATTGCACAAGGGGTAGCGCCGGGCCATGCCCGGCGAGCGCAGCGGACAGGGTTCAGCGCTTCATCGACGCTGCGTCGTTCTGCCCGCTGACCAGCGTCCAGCCCACCACGTCCTGCGCCAGCTGCTGCAGGCCACGCTCGAAGGCGGCAGCCACGGCCGGCACGTCGGTACTGCCCACCGGCTGCGCCTGGCGGAACGTGCGGTCAGCCACCACGCGCTGGTCGGTGGTGTGGATCAGCTTGGCGTTCACTTCGATCACCACCGTTGGCGTCGCCTGGCCTTGGTAGTCCGATTCGAAGCGGCGGATATCCGTGGCCAACTTGTAATCGGCGCGGATGCCGGCGGCGGTGCGTGCCACGCCACGCAGGCGGCCGGAATCCTCGAAGCCGCGCAGCAGGGTGTCTTCGATGATGTCGGTGGCCGGCTGTGCCCAGCTGGCGCCCTTGTAGATCTCCAGCTCCGACGGCGTCGGCCGCACGTTGATGCGCGGGCTGTCGACCATGCGCGCGGCGCTGGGCTTGGACACCACCAGCTGCCAGTCGGCCTGCGGCCAGCTCGGGTCCACCTTCACCTGCACCGCAGGCGAATACAGGGTGACCGGGTTCTTGTCGCCGCTGCCAAGGATCGAGCAGCCACCCAGCAGGGCGACGGCCGAGGCGGCCAGCAGCAGGCGCGGAAGGGTCATCGTGCTCATTTGGGTTCGAACTCCTTCGGTGCGTCGCGGCCCAGCAGGTAGCGCGCGGGGTTGTTCTCGAGGCGGTCGCTGACCCGGCGCAGGTCGCGGATCAGGCCGCGCAGTTCGTTCAGCGTCGGGCCCAGCTGGCCCAGGCCATCGTTGGCGAAGCTGTTGATGGCCGCACGGTTCTCGCCCAGGATCGAATCGGCATTGCCCGCGGCCGAATCGAGCTTGCCCAGGGTGGCGTCGAGCTTGTCGATGATGCCCGGCAGCTGCTGCACCAGGTTCTTGTCCAGGCGCTCGATGGTGCCGTTGGTGGTCTTCAGCGTGGTGTCCAGGCTGCGTGCGGCATCGCGCGCGCTCAGCAGCAGCGCCTGGGTGCCCTGGTCACGGTCAGCCAGGCCGCCGCTGATGGTTTCCAGGTTGGCCAGCGTGGCGTTGATCGAGGCGACGTTGCGGTCGCTCAGGATCTGGTCCATGCGCTCGACGATGCGGTTGGCCACATCGGTGATGTTCTGCAGGGCCGACGGCGTGGTCGGGATGATCGGCGCCGGATCCTTGTTGACGGTGGTCAGCGTCGGTGCCTGCGGCGTGCCGCCACTGAGCTGGATGATCGACGGGCCGGTCAGGCTGGTGATGGCTAGCTTGGCGCGGGTATCGGTCTTGACCGGGGTATTGGAGTTCAGGCGGATGCGCGCGACCACCTGGCGCGGGTCATCGGGCACCAGGTTCAGCTCGGTGATCGATCCCACCGCGATGCCGTTGTACTGCACCGGGCTGCCCACCGACAGGCCGGTGACCGCCTCGCGGAACACCACGCGGTATTCCTGCCAGGTGCGGTCGGAGGAGTACTTGGCCGCCCACAGGCCGAAGGCCAGCAGGGCCAGGCCGGTGATCAGGGTGAACGCGCCGATCAGCACGTAGTTGGCTTTGGTTTCCATGGCTCAGGCACTCTTGATCTGTTCGCCGCGCGCAGCACGCGCACGGGGTCCGTGGAAATATTCCTGGATCCAGGGATGGTCCAGTTTCTCGATCTCCGGCAGCGGCGCGTTGGCCACCACCTTGCGGTCGGCGATCACCGCCACCCGGTCGCAGATCGCATACAGCGTGTCCAGGTCGTGGGTGATCAGGAACACGGTCAGCCCCAGCGCTTCCTGCAGGGTCTTGATCAGGCGGTCGAAGGCGGCCGCGCCGATCGGGTCCAGGCCGGCGGTGGGTTCGTCCAGGAACAGCAGCGGCGGGTCCAGCGCCAGCGCACGGGCCAGGCCGGCGCGCTTGCGCATGCCGCCGGACAGCTGCGAGGGCAGCTTGTTGATGGCATCGGCAGGCAGGCCGGCCAGCTTCACCTTCAGCAGCGCCAGTTCGTAATGCCAGCGCTCGGGCAGCTCGCGGTGGTGTTCCTTCAGCGGCACCTGCACGTTCTCGCCCACGCTCAGCGAGGAGAACAGCGCGCCATCCTGGAACAGCACGCCGGTGTTGCGCTCGATGTGCAGGCGGCTTTCGGCATCGTCGGCGCGTGCATCACGGCCGAGTACCTCGATCTGCCCTTCGTCGGGCACGCGCAGGCCCAGGATCGAGCGCATCAGCACCGACTTGCCGGTGCCCGAGCCGCCGACCACGCCGAGGATCTCGCCCCGGCGCACATCCAGGTCCAGGCCTTCGTGCACGGTCTGGCTGCCGAAGCGGTTGACCAGCCCGCGCACGCGGATGGCCAGGTCGTGGCCCTGGTCGTCGTGCATCGCGGTGTCGGTATCGGTGTCGTGTGTGTTCATGTCACCAGTCCATGTGCATGAACCACAACGCCGCGAAGGCGTCGATGATGATGACCAGCGAGATGGTCTGCACCACGCTGGAGGTGGTGCGCTCGCCCACCGACTGCGCCGTGCCTTCAACTTTCAGGCCTTCCAGGCAGCCGATCAGGCCGATGATCAGCGCAAACACCGGCGCCTTGGACAGGCCCACCAGCATGTGCCGCACTTCCATCGTTTCGTGCATGCGCGCGATGTACATCTGCGGCGGAATGTCCAGGTCGAACGCGCCGACGGTGATGCCGCCGGCCAGGCCGGCGATCATCGCGATGAAGGTCAGCAGCGGCAGGGTCACCAGCAGGGCCAGCAGGCGCGGCAGCACCAGCAGGTCGACCGGGTCCAGGCCGAGCGTGCGCATCGCATCGATTTCCTCGCGCGCCTTCATCGCGCCGATCTGCGCGGTGAACGCACTGGCGGTGCGGCCGGCCAGCACGATGGCGGTCAGCAGCACGGCGAACTCGCGCAGGAAGGCGATGTTGACCAGTTCGACCACGTAGATCTCCGCGCCGAAGTCACGCAGGATGGTCGAGCCGAGGAAGGCGATGACCGCGCCGACCAGGTAGGACAGCAGCGCCACCAGGGGCACCGCGTCCAGGCCCACCTGTTCCATCTGGTGCACGGTGGCGGTCAGGCGGAAGCGACGCGGTTCCTTCACCAGCCGCGCGGCCTTCACCAGGTTCTCGCCGAGGAAGCTGCACAGCGCCTTGATGTTGTGGCCGGTGGCATGGACGCTGACGCCGAGGCGCTCGAGCGCGGCCAGCACGCCGAAATCGCGTTTGGGCCTGGGGCGGTCGTCGGCCACTTCCTCGATGGTGCACACCAGCGCCTGGTGGTCCGGGCGGAACTGCAGTGCCTGTTCGCCGAGGTCGGCACGATGGGCCACGCGCAGCACCTGCAGCACGCCGGCCGAGTCCAGCTGTTCGATGCCGGTGGCATCGATGCCGGTCAACGTGTCGGGAATGCCACGCAGCACCTCGGCCGCGTCCAGCGCGGTCTTCAGGGTCCAGTGCCCGGACAGGCGGATCAGCCCGGGATCGTGGGCGTCCTGTTCAAGCCGGGGGGCGTGGTTCGGGGTCATGGGGGCCATTCGGTTCGCAGCATAACCGTTTCGTCCTGCGCGCCGCGTCGAACCGGGATGAATTTCTCCTGCCGGGCCCCGCGTGGGTAATACTACGGCGCATGTCTGCAGACGCTCACACGATCCCCACGCCCCCGGCCACCTACGCACAGCGCGTGGCATTCGTATCCGAGATCGCCGGGCGCCTGCACAGCTATGGCACCACCGCACAGCGCCTGGAAACGGCCGTGGTGGCCCTGGCGCGCCAGCTCGATCTCGATTGTGAGCCGTGGTCCAACCCCACCGGCATCATCCTCAGCTTCAGCGACCCGGCGCAGGCCATCGGTTCCAGCGACATCACCCGGGTGATCCGCCTGGCGCCGGGCGAGAACGATCTGCACAAGCTGAGCGTGGCCGACCGCATCGCCGAGGAAGTGTCCAACGGCCGCATGAGCATCGCCCAGGGCCATACCGCGCTGCGCCAGCTGGACAAGGATCCCGGCCGGCGCGGCAAGCTGCGCACCATCCTGTCCTTCAGCCTGGGCGCGGCCGGCGTGGCCGGCATGTGGAAGCTGCCGTGGCTGGATATCGCCACCGCCGGTGTCATTGGTCTGATGATCGGCCTGCTGGGCATGGTCACCGACCGCCGCCCGGCCACCCGCGAGGCCGCCGAGGCGCTGGCCGCGCTGCTGGCCGGCATGGTCGCCACCCTGGTGGCGGCCTTCGTTGGCGCGCTCAACCTCAATACCGTCATCATCGCCTCGCTGGTGGTGCTGCTGCCCGGCATGTCGCTGACCAACGCGGTCAATGAACTGGCCAGCCAGCATTGGGTATCGGGCACGGCACGCTTTGCCGGCGCGCTGACCACCATCATGAAACTCAGCGTCGGCGCGATGATCGCGGTGACCCTGGCCGACGTACTGGGCCTGGAGCCGGTGATCCGCGCCTCGCGGCCGCAGGGGCCGTGGGTGGAATGGGGCTCGCTGCTGACCGCCGCCTTCGCCTTCGCCATGCTGTTCAAGGCCAATCGCCGCGATTATCCGTGGGTGATGGCGGCATCGGTGGCCGGTTATGCCATTTCCAAATTCGGTGGCCACGCCTGGGGCGCACCGGCCGGCATTTTCCTGTCCGCCATGCTGCTCACCGCCGGTGGCAATCTGTTCGGCCGCCTGGTCGGGCGCCCGGGCGCGATCATCCGCCTGCCGGGCATCATCATGATGGTGCCCGGCAGCACCAGCCTGCGCGGCGTGCTGACCCTGGTGCAGCAGCAGGACGTGGGCGCCGGGCAGAGCGTGTTCCTCACCGTGCTCAACGTGGTGATGGCACTGGTGGCCGGCCTGCTGTTCGGCAACCTGCTGATGCCGGCGAGAAAAACCCTGTAGGTGTGGACTGGTGGGTGTGGACCGTTGGTCCACACGCCCTGATGCCTCTGGTGGGTGTGGACCGTTGGTCCACACGCCTTGATGCCCTTGGTGGGTGTG
>NZ_JACVTT010000043.1:0-36329 GCF_016624665.1 Stenotrophomonas sp. S39
GCAACCTTGCCAAGGTTGAGGTCGCGAGTTCGAGTCTCGTTTCCCGCTCCATGTTTCGACAGGCCCCATCGCGGGGTTTTGTCATGTCAGGGGCATCGTTCCTGGCCGCGGTACGTTGGCCTCATGGCAGAGTGGCTATGCACCGGATTGCAAATCCGTTTACAGCGGTTCGATTCCGCTTGAGGCCTCCAATTGAAAAGCCCTGACTCCGGTCAGGGCTTTTTCTTTGCGCGCCCCCTGCCAAACCACACTGCTGGCCCGCAGCCGCCCCTGCTAACGTCCGCCTTCACACTCAGGAAGAGGGGCATGCAGTGCGCGCAATGGCAATCCGGCAGGCGATCTACGTTCCCCTTGGCGCGATGTTCGCCGCAATCGCATTCGGCTTCACCGTGCCCGGCTACAGCTCGCTCTCGCAGCACCTCAGCGAAATGGGGCTGATGCCAGGCCCGCCGGCAAACATGTTGACGGTCTGCATCGCGGTCAATGGCGCGGCCATCATCGTCTTCAGTCTTGCGCTGCTGGGCTGGGGCCGCCGCTTCGCACTCACCGCACTCACGTCCCTCCTGTTCGGCGTGGCCATGCTCAGCAACGGGGTGTTCACCACGGGCAGCCCGCTGCATGGCATGTACTCCATCGGCATTTTTTCCATCCTGACGCCGCTGTTGTTCCTGGTCGAACTCGGGGCTGATGCCTCCCGGCGCATCGCCTGGGTTGCGCGCGCGACCTCGCTGCTGGGGATGCTCTATCTGTGGTTGATGCTGTCCGGCTTCGATCCGCAGCCCTGGCATGGGCTGACCCAGCGCATCGCGTTGCTGCCTGCCTTTGGCTGGTACACCTTTGCAGCGCTGGAACTGAGACGGGTGTTCGGGAACACCTGATGCCGTGTCTGGTTACACTCGGGGCATGAACCAGATCGACAACTTCCGCGGCGCACTGCTCGGACTGGCCTGCGGCGATGCCGTCGGCACCACGGTGGAGTTCAAGCCGCGAGGCAGTTTCAGCCCGCTCACCGACATGGTCGGTGGTGGCCCGTTCAACCTGGCGCTGGGGCAGTGGACCGACGATACGTCGATGGCGATGTGCCTGGCAGAAAGCCTGGTGCGTCGTGACGAATTCGATGCGCACGACCAGATGACCCGCTATGCCAACTGGTACCGCAACGGCTACTGGAGCGCGACCGGCGAGTGCTTTGATATCGGCATGGCCACGCGCGCGGCCATCGACCAGTTCCTGCTCAGTGGCGAGCCACTGTCGGGCAATGAAGACCCGCGCAGTGCCGGCAACGGTTCGATCATGCGCCTGGCACCGGTGGTGCTGCGCTATGCAGGAATGCCGGAACTGCCGGCGATGGCCGAGCTGGGTTCGCGCACGACCCATGCCGCGCGCGAATGCCTGGATGCCTGCCGCTTGCTGGCTGCTGCGATCGAGCGCGCGCTGGACGGGCAATCGAAGCAGGCGGTACTGGACCTGCGTGACATCCCGGTGCAGAGCGAGCGCCTGCAGCAGATCGCCGCTGGACACTACCAGCATGCAAGCCGTGAGCAGATCCGCGGCAGTGGCTATGTCGTGGACAGCCTGGAGGCGGCGTTCTGGTGCTTCCACCAGCACGACAGTTTCGCCGCTGCGGTGCTGGAAGCGGCCAACCTCGGCGACGATGCCGATACGACCGCCGCGGTGCTCGGCCAGTTGGCCGGCGCCTTCCATGGCGCTGCGGGCATCCCTGCGCACTGGCTGCAGGTGCTGGCCATGCGCGCGGAAATCCAGGTGCTGGCGGACGCGTTGTATGAACGGAACCGCGTTGCACGGGCCGGCCAGGGCTTTGCCGCTGCCGGGAATCCGTCGTAGCGTAATCGCCAGCGGGCCGGCATGGCCACGGACAGGAGGTCTGGATGAACGTGAAAACGGGTATTGGCCTGGCGCTGCTGTTGCTGGCACCGCTGGCTTCGGCGCAGGTCTACAAGTGCAAGGGGTCGTCGGGCGAGACGGTCTATTCGCAGGATCCCTGCGGTGCGGGCAGCGAGCCGATGAAACTGCGCTCCAACCGCGCTGCCTCCGAGAGCGCGGGCGAAGCATCCAACCGAGCGGCCGTCTATCGCACCACCGGCATGAGCGATGCGGGCATCGCCGAGCGCAACTGCCTGCAGGGCGAGCAGTCGCGCATCTATGGTCCGCTTGAGTCGCGCACGCAGGCGGTCAACCGTCAGGTAGCCGAGCTGGACCGGCAGTTGGCAGCCGCCCGCAGCACGCCGCCGGATGCGGGCGGCACGCTGCCCAATGCGACCCTTGAGTCGGGCATCCGTGCGCAGATTTCCAGCCTGCAGCAGTCATTGAGTTCGGAGCGGGTCGCTGCCGATGCGCAGATGTCCACGGCGCGCGATCGCTGTGCGTCCGTGCGCCGTGACCAGGAAGACCGGGTGCAGCAGCAATACGCCGCGCCAGAATCCAACGCGTACTGAGCCAGCGCCGGGGCGTCCTGCGTTCGGTACCCGCTGCTCCAACGGGTAGCTGACGCCGGGGGGGAGGGCCGGCATTGCGAAGCTGGTCGGCGCTGGAATCCAGCCCCAGCACCGCATCGAACTGCGGGGCCAGCAGGCGGGTGAGCTGGCCGCGTCACCAATCTCAAACCGGGACGACATGAGAAGGGGGTATGGTCGAGGTTCAGTCTTCGGGAGCAGCAATGGCACGCAGGGACATGCAACACCGCATGCAGCACGCGGCAGGCCAGCGATGAGCAGATCCTCCGCGGATGTGCGCTGGCTGACATTCCGGCTCAAGAACGGTCAGTCGATCGGGCCGGATCAACTGAAGGACGGCTGGGTGATCGCCGCCGAAACGCGCCATTGCGGCGTGCGCCGCGAGCGCATCGAGGGCTCGGGCGTGGTCTACGCCCTGTATGGCCCCTCCGACCTCGCATCACCGCGCCGCGCTGAACTGCGCATGCGCGATTTCCTGATGCGCTCGGGTTACACCTTCACCATGGGCACGCTGGGCGGCTGACGCCGCCCGTTGCGGTCACTCCACTGCCTCAGGGCCGCACGGTCAGCACCTGGCCGATGCTGCCGATCGGGCCGCGTTCGTCGTGCAGCACCGTACTGGTCAGGCCGATGCCTTCGCTGCCGAACGAGACCGAGGTGTCGAAGCCCAGCCAGTCGCCCTGCGGCGTGCCGAACAGGTGCACGGTCAGGTCGAGGTTGGGGAAGGCGATCTCCTTCGGATCGGCGCGCACGGCCATGCCGTTGGACAGGTCGAACAAGGTGGCGGCACGTGCCAGCGGGCTCACCGTCTCGCCATCCAGCAGCGGCTGCTTCGCGCGTGCCCAGTAGGTCGCACGGCCGGGGCCCTGGTCATCGCGGCGGATCTGCACGTTCTGGATGAAGCCGCCCGGCCACACCGTCGCCGGGTCCCATTCGGGCATGGTGTCTGCGGCGGCGATCCGCGCCAGCGGCGTGCCGGCGATGGCGGCGGTATCGTTCGGGCGCATCAGCCACGCACGCACGCGCAGGGCCGCACGGCCCTGGTGGCTGAGGGTGGCTTCGACGAGTTCGATGGTGCGGCCACCGCGCAGCACCTGCACGTGTGCGTCCATTGCTTCGATCGGAATGGTGCCGAGGATGTCGTAGGACAGGCGGCCGATCAGGAAGCCGTGGCCACGCGCGGCGGCATCACGCTCAAGATGGTGGGCGAGCAGGCCCATCGCCGGTGCGATGTGCTGCTCGTGGGTGTTCCAGGCGCCACCCACGTGTGCGGTGGGCAGGTAGCGGGTGTCGCTCAGTCGTTCAAAGAAGGCCATCGGTTCACGGGGCAGTGGAATGGAGTGCGTGGCGCGCTGTGCGCCGTCCCGCCATCGTAGCGCCGCGCCCGCAGCCTCGCCTGCGCGCGAACGCCTCAACGCGCCGCGGCCGCCTTCAATGCATCCAGCACCTGTGCACCGGAAAAGCCGCAATGCCCTTCGCCGGCGAGGGGCAGCACGCGCAGTTTCGCGGCACTGCCCGCACGCGTCGCCTGGTGCGGATACACCGCCTGCATGCGCGGCACGATGGTTGGATCGTCGTGGTTGAACTGGATCACCAGCGGTTTCAGCAGGGTGCCGCTCAAGGCCAGCCGCTCGCGCACGTAGGCTTGCCCCACCGCGCTGGCCTGCAGCCGCTGCACGCCCGCGTTGAAGGCGGCATCGTCACCGAAGCCGCTGTAGACCGTGCCGAGGTTGCCGGCCGGCATGCCGGCGGCGCGCTGCGCCAGTTCGTGCAGCACCAGTGCGTGCAGGCTGATCACACCAGCCAGTGCATCGGGTGCGACCTGCAGGCGGGTGGCCAGCTGTGCGGCAGCTGCCGGCCGGGTTGCCAGCGCAGCGGCGATGCCCTGGTACAGCGCCATCTGTGGCAGCGCAGCGGCCTCGCGTGAGACCAGGCCGCCTGCAGGCAGGCCGTCGGCCTTGGGAAAGAAGTAATCAAAGGCCACCAGAGTGGTGAGCAGATCCTCGGCCAGCGCTTCGCCCGGCAGATTGGCCCCGCACAGCGAAATGCCGCCGTCATAGGCCTGCGGATGCTGTTCCAGGCTGGCCACGGTGACCGCGCCGCCCATCGAGAAGCCGAGCATCCACGTCCTGCGCACCTGCTTCAGTTCGGCCAGCGTGTGCTGGCGCAGGCGTTCCATGTCGGCCACCGCGTCGGCCACCGCCCAGCCCTGGCTGGAATAGGCGCTCTGCGCGACCGCGTAACCCGCATCCAGCAGGGCCTGGGTACTATCGGCCGCGGCCATCGGCGTCGCGCGCGGCACGCCGACCGGTTCGTAGCCATGGGCCAGCATCACCAGCTCGCCGTTCCACTGCGTGGGTACGTCCAGCCGCCATGGCGCGCCCTGCAGTTCGCCGTTGAGCGAGCGTGGCGCAGGCGGGGCGGCGGCGTGCAGTGCGGTCGTGGGCAGCAACAGGCCGATGGCCAAGGCCAGTGGAAGCAGCAGGCGCATCGCGTTCGTCCTTGCAGGAATGTGCCGAGCATAGGCGCAGCCCCTGCGGCGCGCGCGCTGCACTGCGACAGCACGCGCACGCCGGGCTCAGGCCGGCGGCTGGCCGGTCGCGGTTTCGATGAGCGTACGGCGGAAGGTTTCCACCAGCGGCCGCAGGTTGATGCGGTGCCAGGCGGCCCACAACGGCGTGCGGTAGCTGAACCACGGCAGCTCGCGCAGCACCACGCCGGCCGGTGCCTGGTGGTCCAGGCTGCGCTGCAGGGTGGTCAGGCCCAGCCCGGCGGCCACCAGGCCGAGCGCGGCCAGTGGCTCGCTGGCTTCCATGGCGATGCTCGGGGTGAAACCGGCCTTCGCGCAGGCGGCAATGAAGGTGTCGTGGCGCAGCGCGCTTTCCTTGTGCATCACCCCGATCCACTGCTGGCTGGCCAGGTCATCGGGTGTGATCTGCTCGGCGCTGGCCAGGGGATGTCCTGCGGGCAGGGCCAGCAGCATCGGGTCGTTCAGCACCTGCGTGGCTTGCAGGTCCGGATCGTCGAACGCGGGCGGTTCGCAGACCAGGGCGATGTCCAGGCTGCGCTGGCGCAGGCCTTCCAGCTGCACGTCCGATTGCTGGTTGTACAGGGCGATATGCACGGCCGGGCGATCGCCGCGCAGCGCGCGCAGGGCGGTGGGCAGTACGCCCGAGTGCATGGCGTATTCCAGGTAGCCGATGCACAGGCCGCCCTCGTCGCCCCGGCCCAGGCGCCGGGCCAGCGACTCCAGCCGGTTGGCGTGGGTCAGCAGGGCCCGCGCCTCCGCCAGGAAGGTGCGGCCATCGGCCGTCAGGCGGATGCGCTGCTGCGAGCGCTCGAACAGCTGCAGCTCCAGCCGTTCCTCCAGCTGGGCGATCTGGCGGCTGAGCGGGGACTGGGAAATGTGCAGGCGCTCGGCGGCGCGACCGACGTGTTCATCTTCGGCGACAGCCACGAAGTAGCGAAGTTGGCGGAGATCGAGCATAAGACCGTCCGGGACTCAAGGTTGAAAAATTATGTCTTGGACAGTCTTATCGGGCAAGCCTAGCCTGTGCCTCAACCTCAACAACCTCCGCAGGAGGACCCCCATGAGCATCAATGAACTGCTGGCCGGCAAGACCCTCGGCTTCGGTACCGCCCCGCTGGGCAACATGTTCCGCGACATCCCGGAAGCCGAGGCCCAGGCCACGGTGGACGCGGCCTGGGAGCAGGGCACGCGCTACTTCGATACCGCCCCGTTCTACGGCGCCGGCCTGGCCGAGATCCGCCTGGGCGACACGCTGGCCAGGCGCAACCGCGATGATTTCGTGCTGAGCACCAAGGTCGGCCGCCTGATCCTGGATGAAGTGGAAGACACCAGCGCCCGCGACCTGGGCGAGAAGGGCGGCCTGTTCGTCGCCGGCCGGCCCAACAAGCTGGTCAATGATTACTCGGCCGACGCCACCCTGCGCTCCATCGACGACAGCCTGAAGCGGCTGAAGACCGACCGCCTGGACATTGTCTGGGTGCATGACATCGCCCAGGACTTCTACGGCGATGAGTGGCTGTCCTACTTCGAGACCGCACGCCGCGGCGCCTTCCGGGTGCTGACCCGGCTGCGCGAGGAGGGCGTGATCAAGGCCTGGGGCCTGGGCGTCAACCGCGTCGAGCCGATCGAACTGACCCTGGACCTGGACGAGGCGCGCCCCGATGGCTTCCTGCTGGCCGGCCGCTACTCGCTGCTTGACCATGAGCGCGCGCTGCAGCGGGTGATGCCGAAAGCGGCCGAGCGCAACACCGGCATCGTCGTGGGTGGGCCGTACAGTTCCGGCGTGCTGGCCGGTGGCAGCCACTTCGAATACCAGCAGGCCTCGCCGCAGATCCTGGCCAAGGTTGAACGCATGAAGGCCATTGCTGCTGCGCACGGCATCAGCATCAAGGCCGCCGCACTGCAGTTCTCGCTGGCCAACCCCGCCGTCGCGGCGGTGATCCCGGGCGCCAGCCGTCCCGAGCGCATCGCCGAAGACTACGCCGCGCTGAAGGAAGTGATTCCGCCCGCGTTCTGGCAGGAACTGCGCGCGCAGGGGCTGGTGTCCGCCGACGCGCCGCTGCCCATCGATCTGCGCTGAGCACGGAGGAGACCTGCCATGGCAACCGCATCTGCATCACTCACCGTACCGGCCAGCGCCGATCGCGTCTGGAATCTGATCGGCGGCTTCGATTCGCTGCCGGACTGGCTGCCGTACATCCCCACCAGCACGCTCAGCGAAGGCGGTCGCGTGCGCCATCTGGCCAACCCCGACGGTGATGCCATCGTCGAGCGGCTGGAGGCGTTCGACCAGGCCGGGCGCAGCTACACCTACTCGATCCTGCAGGCACCGTTCCCGGTGACCGGCTACCGCTCCACCCTGCGCGTGGTCGAACTGGACCACGGTGCGCGCATCGACTGGTCCGGTGCGTTCACCCCGGTGGGCGTCAGCGACGAAGCGGCCTCGGCATTGTTCGAGGGCATCTACCGTGACGGCCTGAGGGCGCTGCAGGCCACGCTGGCCGGTTGAACAACGCGGTCGCCCACCGCAGGGCCGGATTCGATACGATGGGTCGCATCAGCCATCATCTGCTTGATCTGGAGTCCTGCCATGGTCGACCGCCTTGCCATCCTGCTGGAACGTTTCGCGGTCAATGCCTCGGTGTTCCATGCCGGCGCGCTGTGTGGCATCAACAGCCTGCAGGGCGAGGACGAGGCTGGCCAGCTGCACCTGGTGCGGCGCGGGCCGGTGCAGGTCAGCCATGGCCAGCAGACCGTGCAGGTGGATGTGCCGAGCCTGCTGCTGTACCCACGGCCGATGCCGCACCGCTTCAGCACCGATCCGCAGCACGGTGCCGACATGGCCTGCGCCAACCTGCATTTCGAAGGCGGCCGGCTCAATCCGATCAGCGCGGCCCTGCCGGATTTCATCTGCATGCCGCTGGCCGATCTGTATGGCGGCAGCGCCGCGCTGGACCTGTTGTTCGAGGAAGCCTTCGAGCAGCGCTGCGGGCGCACGGTGATGGTCAACCGCCTGTTCGAGGTGGTGATGATCCAGGTGCTGCGCCAGTTGATGGAAGGCGGGCAGATGCGCGGCGGCCTGTTTGCCGGGCTTGGGCACCCGCGCCTGCGTCTGGCCCTGGTGGCCATGCACGAGGCGCCGTCGCAGGCCTGGACGCTGGAGGACCTGGCCGAAACCGCAGGGATGTCGCGCAGTGTGTTCGCCGCCAGCTTCCGCGAGGCGATGGGGACCACGCCCGGCCAGTACCTGCAGGGCTGGCGCGTCAGCCTGGCCCAGCAGGCGCTGCGCCAGGGCCGCCCGCTCAAGCGCATTGCCGACGATGTCGGCTACGGCAGCGAGGCTGCGCTGTCGCGTGCATTCAAGGCGCACACCGGGCAGTCGCCACGGCAGTGGCGCGACCAGGATCGCGCCAGCGCCGCCTGAGCGATCAGCCCATCACCAGCCGGGCCAGCTTCATGCCGCCGAAGAGGCCGGCCAGGCCGAGTGCGACCGAACCGCCGGCATACAGGGCGGCCAGCCCATGCTGGCCGCGCTGCAGCAGCAGGCCGATTTCCAGCGAGTAGGTGGAGAACGTCGTGTAGCCACCGAGGATGCCGGTGGTCAGCAGCAGCCGCAGTTGCGGCGATGCACCGTTGCGCAGGGCGAACGCCTCTACCACCACGCCCATCAACAGCGCGCCGCTGATGTTGATGAGGAAGGTGGACCAGGGCCACGGGCTGCCGACCGCAACCCGCGCGCCGAGCAGGTTGCAGGCGTGGCGCAGGCACGCGCCCGCGCCGCCCCCCAGGAAGACCAGGACATAGTTGTTCAGTGCTTGCATCGTTTGCCTCGAGTGCTGGTTCGCAGGATCGACGGCGTACGCAATGGCGGGCACGGCCTGCCATCGACGAACGCCGGGTTCGTCAACAACAGGAGCCATCAGCCATCAAAGGCGGTTATCGGGGGAGCCCCATCCCCATCACCGTCCATGCTACCAGCGACAGGCAGCCCTGCGCAGGACGGGTCAGGGCAGGGCGGTCGCCACCACGCGGGCCACCTTGCTGCGGCTGATGCCTTCGCGCAGCAGGTCGTTGGCCATCAACCCCAGCGATGCCTGCCGCCGGAAACCGACGTCGAGCCCGCGCCGGGCCAGGATGTTGGCCACCATTTCATAGGCCGTTTCCCAGACATCCAGATACGCCTCGCTGGGCAGGTACATGTAGGCGGTGCCACGTTCGCCCACTGCGCCATCGACCGGACCGAACAGCAGCTCGCGTGGATCCATCTTCACCGCATCGGCGATGCGGAAGAGCTGTTCGGCTTTTACGTGGTCGGCTTTGACGTTGTCGTTGAGCCAGTTGCTGACGGTGGCCGTGGTGCTTTTCGCGGCGCGGGCCAGGTGAGCCGGGCGGGTATGCCCGGCGTCCTTCATGGCGGCGGCGAGTCGTTGTCCAAGAGTATTCATCTATGCAAGCCAGCTTAACGCGTGGATTCAAAAGAATCCTTGCCACCAAAATAAGTCTGATGACGAAAGAGATCGAAAATGGACGAAAAGTGGTGCAAGCGTCACGTGCGCATGCGGCTGGGCCTGGGCACCGACGCTGAGCTGGCCAGGCTCTTTGGAATCAGCAGATCCGCTGTCTCGCAATGGCCTCGCGACGTTCCGATTCCCGCGCTGCGGCGCTACATGCTGCAACAGCGTTATCCGGATCTGTTTCCGGCGGAAAAGAGCAATCAGGCAGAATCGGTCTGATTAACGACCAAAAATGTCGTATCCGGATCGGTCCACCCATTTTGTTAAGCGTGCTTATCGCCATAGGCGAATTCGATGGAAAACGGGACGACGGGTGGACGGCAGGTGCGGAGCGGGCGCCGGTGTCGGCTTTGGCGCGACCCGGGGTAAGGCGGTGACGTCTCTCGCATCATGAATGATTAATAATTTCAATCACAAAAGTCGCCCCCTGTAATTGACCTGTCGTGAAAATTATGACTAATTGGCATCAGCCGGCCGTGAAGGCCGGGAGTCTTTCAGTAGCAGGCAAGTGGATCGGTTGACCGTCAACGATGCAGGACAAGTCCAACGGAGGTCGTATGGAATACGGCATGCATGGCTTGGCTGAACGGGTACGCCGCGAACTGGAAGCCAGTTACCACAAACACGGATGCGGTCCGGCGTTCTGGGATACCTACCAGCAGGTGCTTGACCGCCTGGTTCCGCAGGGAACCGAGCGTACCGAAGTCACCAATGATCTGGCGCTGATCATCGAGCAGCTCGGCATCGTCCGTCGTGCGCAGCTGGTGCCGCCGGACGACGGGCGCCCGCGCTGAGTCAGCACAGGCGCCAGGCGCCGCACGCCAGCAGGGCCAACAGCAGCGATGCCAGCGCGGTGGTGCGTGTGCGCCACCGGTGGCGCGCCTGCCCGGCCATGGACTGCGGACTGCAGTAGCGCACCAGCCCTTCGCCGAAGCCGGCACGGTGCTGCTGCTGCGCGCATGCCTCCAGGCAGGCACCGCAGGCCAGGCAATCGGCCTGCGGCCCATGACGGATATCCAGCTGCATCGGGCACGCCGTCACGCACGCCGCGCAATCGGTGCAATCCCCCAGCCGATCCGCACTGAAGGTGGGCATCGGCCCGGCCAGCAGCGGGTGGGCGGCACGGAATACATAGTCCTGCGCCGTTGTCGGGTCGAGCAGGCCACGGCCGCGACCGAGCACGCCACCCAGGGCGGCAGGCCGCGCGCCGCGGGGTTCGCCACGGCGGGCGTCGTAGAGCATGCGCGGCGTATGCGGATCGGTCAGCAGCGGCTGCAGGCGCGCGAACGGGCACAGTGAACGGCACACCTGTTCGCGCAGGAAGCCCGCATTGCCGTAGGTGGCTGCGGCATAGAACAGCACCCAGAAGGCTTTCCAGCCAGTCCAGCCGCTTGCAGCGGGCAGGCCAAACAGGCCGTGGATGGGGCTGAACAGGCCGACGAAGGTGATGCCGGTCCACAGCGAGAGCAGGATCCAGCACAGCCGGGTCGCGACCGTGGCCACGCGCGGGGGCAGCCGTCGCGACAGCGCGCGGGCGATGCCATCGAAGGCCCGCATCCACAGCGTCTGCGGGCAGGCATGGCCACACCAGACCCGCCCGGCGAGGTGGGTCAGCAGCGCCAGGCTCACCGCAAGTACCGCCAGCAGGCCCAGCAGCACGCCGACGTCATCGGGCCACAGGGTCCAGCCGAACAGGTCGAAGCGGCGCGTGGCAAGGTCCAGCAGCAACGCCTGGCGCCCGTTCCAGCGCAGCCAGGGCAGCAGGTAGAACAGCGCCAGCAGGACGGCGCTGAGGGCGCCACGCCAGCGCCAGGGACGGGGCAGGGAGGGCGCGGCGCAGCTCATCCCAGTGGCAGCTCGTCGTCGTCGCCGTCGCCCATCGGGCGCAGCAGGTACCCGGTCACCGCGCTGGACAGCGCCGTGACGGCCCAGAACATGAAGAAGCCTGCGGTGTAGCCCAGCTCGCGGCTGATCACGCTGGCGGGGAAGCTGATGGCCTGCAGCCGCAGGGGATCGACGAAGGCGAAGAACACCACGCTGGCCACGCCGGCGGCGATGAAGCTGGGCCAGAGGATCGCGCCCCAGTGCTGGATCAGCCGCTGGCGGCGGCTGGAAGACGGTGTGTTCATGCGGTCCCAGGTCTGAGGAAGAGGGCGGCGCGTATACTTCGCGCTGGGCGGCGCAGCATCCGCAGGGCGTGCGTCCTGCAAGCGCGCAAGCCTAGGCGTGCCTGGCCGCCTCGACATTGATCTGGATCAACAGCGGCAGCCGCCGCCTTCGGCACACTGCCGATCCGTACTGGGTAACCCGATGAACGCAGCAACCCCGACCGAACTTCCCGTTGCCTCCCTCGAGCTGTGCAGCGAGGAGGAGGTGACCCGCCTGGTCCACGACTTCTATGCGCGGGTGCGCGAGGAGGAGCGGCTGGGGCCGGTGTTCGAGGGGCATGTGCATGACTGGCCGTCGCACCTGGCCCAGCTGGTCGATTTCTGGTCGGCGATGCTGCGCGGCACCCGCCGTTTCAGTGGTTCGCCGATGTCCAAGCACATGGCCATCGCGCTGGACAAGGACCTGTTCGACCGCTGGCTGGTGCTGTTCCACATCACCACTGCCGAGTGCGGCAACCCGCCGATGCAGGCGCTGGCAGACGATGTCGCCAAGCGCATCGCCGAAACCTTCTGGCGCCGGTACCAGATGCTGCGCTGGCCGCAGGTGGGCCTGCCGGTGCTGGGCGTTCGCGGCCAGGATTGATCCAGGTCAAGGCGGTCGCGTCGCGCCAGCGCGATGCTGGCGCCATGGACACGTACTCTCCCGCTGCTGGCGGCCTGGCCTGGACCTTCGACCCCGATCTGCTGCGCCGGCATGACCGGCCGGGACCGCGCTACACCTCCTACCCGACCGCGCCGCACTTCCACGATGGGTTCGATGCGCCGGCCCTGCGCCAGGCGATCGCCGACAGCAACCAGCAGGCGCGCGCGCTGTCGCTGTACGTGCATGTGCCGTTCTGTTCCAGCCCATGTTTCTACTGCGGCTGCAACCGGGTGATCACCCGTGATCGCGGCCGTGGCCACAGCTATGTGGCGCGGGTGCTGGCCGAAGCTGACCTGCTGGCGCCGCAGTTCGATGACGGGCGCGAAGTGATCCAGCTGCACCTGGGCGGCGGCACGCCCAATTTCCTCGATGCCGAGGCAATGACCACGCTGGTGGAAGGGCTGCGCAGGCGCTTCGATTTCAGTGACTCGTCACAGCGCGATTTCTCCATCGAACTGGACCCTCGTTTCATCGATGCCGGTGACGTGGCGATGCTGGCACGGCTGGGTTTCAACCGTGCCAGCCTGGGCGTGCAGGATTTCGACCCGCAGGTGCAGGAATCGATCAACCGCGTGCAGGGCGTGCGGCAGACGCTGGACATCCTGCGTGCCTGCCGGGACAGCGGCATGCGCTCGGTCAACGTCGATCTGATCTACGGCCTGCCCGGGCAGAACCTGGAAGGCTTCGGCCGCACCCTGGAACTGGTGTTGGCGCTGCGGCCGGACCGCCTGGCGGTGTATGGCTACGCGCATCTGCCGCACCTGTTCCGCGCGCAGCGGCAGATCGACGAACGCCGGCTGCCTTCGCCGGAAGACAAGCTGGCCCTGCTCGGGCTGGCGGTGGAGCGCCTCTCGGCAGCCGGCTACCAGTACATCGGCATGGACCACTTCGCGCTGCCCGAGGAAGACCTGTCGCGCGCGCAGCGTGCCGGCCAGCTGCATCGCAACTTCATGGGCTATACCACCCATGCCGACACCGACCTGCTGGGCCTGGGCGTCAGCGCCATCAGCCACGTGGGCGCTACCTACAGCCAGAACCCGCGTGACCTGCCATCGTGGGAAGCGGCGGTGGACCAGGGCCAGCTGCCGGTCTGGCGCGGCGTCGCGCTCAGCGAGGATGACCAGCTGCGCGCCGAGCTGATCCAGCAGCTGATGTGCCAGGGCGAGGTGGATGGGCGCGCGCTGGGCCGGCGCCATGGCGTGCAGTTCGAGGAGTACTTCGCGCAGGACCTGCAGGCCGTGCAGCGCCTGCAGCAGGACGGCCTGGCCGAATACAGCGAGGGCGTGGTGCGCACCAGTGAGCCGGGACGGCCGCTGCTGCGCCTGCTGGCGATGTGCTTCGATCCGTATCTGCGCGCAGCGCAGGAGCAACCGCGGTATTCGCGGGCGATCTGAAGGCCGGTTGTCAGCGCGGCCCGGAATCGCCACGGGCCGGGCCGAAGTCGCGCGCCACGTTCCCAGGGCTGCTGGCCGTGCGCCACACGGTTGGCCAGTCACCGGACGGGCCGCCATTGCAGTCGGCCTGCAGCTGCACGGTCTCGGGCTGGAACACGGCACCGTCCCATCGCCAGCTCGCCGCGTGCCCGCAATCGCCGATGCCGCGGTAGAAGGTGGTTTCGGTCAATCGCTGGCGGACCGGATCGAAGCGCGGCCAGCCGAGGCGCTGCAGTTCGAACGCTGGCGCATCGTCGGCGATGGCTGGCGCGCCGGCCACGGCGAAGTGCAGGGCGCGGGCGGTGGCGACGTTGCCATGGTCCACCACGAACACCACCACGTTGGCGTTGTAGGCACCCGCCTGGCAGCCGATGAAGACCAGCTCGCGATGCGCATCGAGCGCGAAGGCTTGGTCGTGCTGGCGGACCAGGCTGTCGTCCGGGTCGCACTGGCGCTGCAGCAGGGCGGCCGTGTGCAGCCGGCGCACCCCGGCAATGCGCGAAGCGCTGAGCTGCGGCGGGAGGGTGGGTGCGCTTGCAGGAGCGACGTTCAGTACCGGCAGCGGCGCGGGTGGGGCGGCCGTTGCGCCCAGGGCAGCCGTAGCCGCCAGCAGCGCCAGCCAGGGGCGGAGTGCTCGCATCGTTGTCGGTCCTTGACTGGAGTGGTGCCCGGAGCCGGAATCGAACCGGCATGGGGTTGCCCCCGGCGGATTTTAAGTCCGATGCGTCTACCAGTTTCGCCATCCGGGCCTTGCAGCGCGCGCCGATTGTAACGGAATCGCTGCCCATGCCGGCGGATAACACCGCCTTTACGCAACCGGCTGCAGCGCTGGGTACAGTCCGCCAACTCTCCCAGGAATGGCGACATGCACGGACGTGGCAGGCGATGGATGCGGTGCGCGCTGATGTTGGCTGCGTGTCTGGTGGCCGGCCCGCTGTCGGCACAGCCGGCACCGCCACCGGCCGAAGCGGTGGTCGACCTCGACACGGTGCAGGTGACCGGCGAACAGCCCGGCCCGGGCCTGTGGAAAGTGACCGGCCCGCAGGGCCACGTGCTGTGGATCCTCGGCACGGTATCGCCGCTGCCGGCGCGCATGGAATGGCGCTCGGATGAGGTCGAGCGCACCATTGCCGGCGTCGATCATGTGCTGGGTGATCCGGGCTTCGGCCTGGACGCGAAGATCGGCTTCTTCAAGGGCCTGACGTTGCTGCCGCTGGCGAAGAAGACCGCGCGTGACCCGCAGGGACGCACGCTGGACCAGGTGCTGCCTGCACCGACCTATGCACGCTGGTCGGGGCTGAAGCAGACCTACCTGGGCAACGATCGCGGCGTGGAGAAGGATCGCCCGCTGGTGGCCTCCGGCCGGCTGTACCAGGCATTCCTCAAGCGCAATGGCCTGCGCGACAGCAAGCAGGTCAAGGAGGCACTCAAGCGGGCCTACAAGGCCCGTGACCTGGAACCGGAGGACGTGCAGGTCAAGCTGAAGATCGATGACCTGCGTGGTGCGCTGAAGGAACTGCAGGCCTCGGAAGTGGACGATCGTGCGTGCTTCGAACGGACGCTCGACACGGTGGAATTCCAGGCGCCGGTGCTGCGCGAGCGCGCCAATGCCTGGGCGCTTGGGGATGTCGCCGCGTTGAAACGACTGTCCACTTCGGCGATGGCGCAGAGCTGCCGCGAGATGCTGCAGGACTCGGAGTTCGTGCGCCGCCGCGGCTGGAGCAACCTGCCGCAGCAGGTGCGTGCGCGGTGGCTGCAGGCAGCCGACGCAGCGCTGGCAAAACATGCCGCCACGTTTGCGACGATGCCGGTCAGCCAGCTGCTGGGTGAGGGCTATCTGGAAGAGCTGACGCAGCGTGGCTACGTGATCGAGGCCCCGCCGGAATAACCCACGCTTGAAGTCCCCGTGCTTCCTGTCATATTCCTCCATATCGGGGGAAGGGGAGCGGGAGATGGCGTTGCATGCGTTTGCCTATGTCAGCACGGCCAGGGAAGGGCTGGAAGTGCCCGATCTCGATGCGCTGCTGGCCGACGCCACGCCCTTCAACCGCATGGCCGGCGTGACCGGTGTGCTGATGTTCGATGGCAGCCGCTTCCTGCAGTACATCGAGGGGCCGCGTGATGGCGTGGCATCGGTGCATGCGCGCATCCTCAACGCGCGCCGCCATGGCAGCATCAGCGAACTGGCCTCGGGCGACCTGCCGTCGCGCTGGTTCCCGCGCTGGACCATGGCCAACCGCATGATCGATGCGGCTACCCTGGACAGCATCGTGACCGCGCCCTGGCAGGGCTTCGACAACGCGCCGGCATCGTGCAGCCACGGTTTCGCGCTGCTGCTGCAGGCCTGGACCGGCGGCCATGGCGAACTGGAGCCGGCTGCCGTCAGCCTGGGCTCCTGAGCGGGGCGTGGCCCGCCGCCGCCGGAGCGGTTAACCTTGGCGGCCTGCTTGCCTGCCTTCGGAAATCCGGATGACCCAGACCCTGTCGCTGCCTGCGAGGCATCGCGCATGAGCGCACCCATCGGTGCTGCACAGCGGCCGCTGCCGGCCGTGATCGGGCTGGGCTACGTGGGCCTGCCGCTGGCGGTAGCCTTCGGCCGGCACATCCCCACCCTTGGCTACGACATCGATGCGGCGCGCATCGCCGAACTGGGCAGTGGCCAGGACCACACCCTGGAAATGGAGCCGGAGGAGCTGGCCGAGGCCACGCAGCTGCGTTACAGCAGCGACCCCGCGCAGCTGGATGCCTGCAACGTCTACATCGTCACCGTGCCGACGCCGATCGATGCCTACGAGCAGCCGGACCTGGAGCCGCTGCGCTCGGCCACGCGGCTGGTGGCCGGCCACCTGCGCGCCGGTGACCTGGTCATCTACGAATCCACTGTCTACCCCGGCACCACCGAGGAAGTGTGCGTGCCGCTGCTGGAAGCGGGCTCGGGGCTGCGCTTCAACGAAGATTTCTACTGCGGCTACAGCCCGGAACGGGTCAGCCCCGGTGATCGCCAGCGGCGCCTGGCCGACATCCGCAAGATCACCTCGGGCTCGACCCCGGCGGTGGCCGCGGTGGTTGATGGCCTGTACCAGCGCATCATCGCCGCCGGCACCTTCCCGGCGCCGTCGATGCGCGTGGCCGAAGCGGCCAAGGTGGTCGAAAACATCCAGCGTGACGTCAACATCGCCCTGGTCAACGAGCTGGCGCTGATCTTCGATCGCCTTGGCATCGACACCCAGGACGTGCTGGACGCTGCTGGCAGCAAGTGGAATTTCCTGCCGTTCCGCCCCGGCCTGGTCGGCGGCCACTGCATCGGCGTGGACCCTTACTACCTGCTGCATAAATCCGAGAGCGTGGGTTACCACCCGGACCTGATCCACACCGCGCGGCAGGTCAACAACCGTGTCGGCGAACACGTGGCCACGCGCGTGCTGGCGATGCTGGCCGAGCGGGGCCGCGAAGCGGCGCAGTCGCGCATCCTGGTGCTGGGCGTGACCTTCAAGGAAGACTGCCCCGACCTGCGCAACAGCCGTGCGCTGGAACTGGCCCAGCGCCTGCAGTCCGCCGGTGCACAGGTGCAGGTCAGCGATCCGTGGGTGGGGCCGGCCGCGCTGGCCGATGCGGACGTGCACTGGGTGGCCGAACCGCAGGCCGGGCTTTACGACGCGGTGGTGCTGGCGGTGGCCCATGCAAGCTTCAAGACGCTGGATGAAGCGCGCATCCGTGCCCTGCTGGCGCCGGGCGGGCTGGTCTACGACGTGAAGTCGGCCTGGCCCCGCAGCGTGGTCGACGACCGCCTGTAGACACCTGCGCGGTAGACTGTGGCGGTTGCAACCGAGGAACGCCATGCACCGGTATATCGTCTACCTGCTCGCCATCCTGCTGTTTCCACTGTGCCTGTGGCTGGCCACGATCTGGCCGGCCTGGTACTGGGGCGTCGGCCTGACCGCCGCGATGGTGGCGCTGGGCACCTGGGACCTGCTGCAGAAGCGCAGCACGCTGCGCCGCAACTATCCGGTGATGGCGCACTTCCGCTACGGCCTGGAATCGATCGGCCCGGAAATCCGCCAGTACTTCGTGCAGAGCGACCTGGAGGACGTGCCGTTCTCGCGGCAGCAGCGTGCGCTGATCTACCAGCGCTCCAAGAACGAAATGGACACGGTGCCCTTCGGCACCCTGCGCAGCACCTATGCGGTGGATTACGAGTGGATCAACCATTCGCTGGCACCCACCACCATCGCCGCGCATGATTTCCGCGTGCTGATCGGTCCGACCTGCGCCAAGCCCTATTCGGCCAGCGTGTTCAACATCTCGGCGATGAGCTTTGGTTCCCTGTCGGCCAACGCGATCCGCGCGCTGAACGAGGGCGCGCGCCGCGGCGGCTTCTACCATGACACCGGCGAGGGCTCGATTTCGCCCTACCACCGCGAGATGGGCGGCGACCTGGTCTGGGAAATCGGCTCGGGCTACTTCGGCTGCCGCGACGAGAAGGGCGGTTTCAGCGAGGAACGCTTCATCGCCAATGCCACCCAGGATCAGGTCAGGATGATCGAGATCAAGCTGTCGCAGGGCGCCAAGCCCGGCCACGGCGGCGTGCTGCCGGCACCGAAGGTGACCGCCGAGATCTCTGCCACCCGCGGCGTGCCGATGGGCGTGGACTGCGTGTCGCCCTCGCGCCATTCGGCGTTCTCCACGCCGGTGGAGCTGCTGCAGTTCGTGGCCCGCCTGCGCGAGCTGTCCGGTGGCAAGCCGGTCGGCTTCAAGCTGGCCATCGGCCATCCGTGGGAATGGTTCGGCATCGCCAAGGCCATGCAGGAAACCGGCCTGCTGCCTGATTTCATCGTGGTCGATGGCGCCGAAGGTGGCACCGGCGCGGCCCCGGCCGAGTTCGTCGACCATGTGGGCGTGCCGATGCACGAGGCGTTGCTGCTGGTGCACAACACCCTGGTCGGCCTGGACCTGCGTGAGCGCATCCGCATCGGTGCGGCCGGCAAGATCACCAGCGCGTTTGAAATCGCCCGCACCATCGCGCTCGGTGCGGACTGGTGCAACGCCGGCCGCGGCTTCATGTTCGCCCTGGGCTGCATCCAGTCGCTGAGCTGCCACACCGACAAGTGCCCAACCGGCATCGCCACCCAGAACCCGGCGCGCTGGAAGCACCTGGATGCGCCGGACAAGGCCACGCGCGTGCACAGCTACCACGAGCACACGCTGCATGCGCTGAAGGAGCTGCTCTGTGCCGCCGGCCTCAACGACCCGGCCGAGCTTGGCCCGGAGCACATCCTGCGTCGCGTTTCGCCTGTCGAGATCCGTTCGCTGGCCTCGCTGTACCGCTACCTGGAACCGGGCGAGCTGCTGCACAAAGTGCCGGACCACGCGGTGTTCCACTCGTTCTGGGCCGAAGCGCGCAGTGATTCGTTCCAGCCGCCGCCGCGCATCCAGGCGTTGCGCGCGAGCAAATCACGGTAACGGTTGTGTAGAGTCGAGCTTGCTCGACTGCTTCTCGATCAACAAAAGCAGTCGAGCAAGCTCGACTCTACGGAGATGCATCATGCAGTTCAGGACCGGCACGGCCGATGACGTAGCGATGCTGTGGGCATTGCGCACGCGCTGCGTGCGCGAAACCTGCAGCAGCCATTACCCACCCGACGTGATTGCACCCTGGTCGGCCTCGCCGCCGCCGGCGCAGTACACGCGCCTGCTGGCGCAGGGCGGTTGCGTGGTGGCCGAGGACAGCCAGGGCGGCCTGCTGGGTTTTGGCGTGTTCGATGCCGAAGGCAACGAGGTCGATGCGCTGTTCGTCGATCCGGACAGGGGCGGGCAGGGCATCGGTCAGGCGCTGATGCAGCGCTTGCTGGCGCTGGCCGACCCCGCGCGCGACGTGGTGCTTTCGGCATCGCTCAATGCGGTGCCGTTCTACCAGCGGCAGGGCTTCATCGCCGGAAACGAGGAAGCGTATCCACACCCCAGCGGCGTGGCCCTGGCCTCGGTGCGCATGCACCGGAAACTGTAGAGCCGAGCCCACGCTCGGCTGCTGTTGATTGGAGCCGAGCATGGGCTCGGCTCTACAGTTTCCGGGTCAGCGCCCGGCAAGCCATGCGATTACGCCTTCGGCCGCGCGCAGGCCACTGGCATAGCACGCCGTCAGCAGGTAACCGCCGGTCGGCGCTTCCCAGTCCAGCATCTCGCCGGCGCAGAACACGCCGGGCAGGGTGCGCACCATCAGGCCATCATCCAGCGCCTGCAGGCGCACGCCGCCGGCGGTGCTGATCACCTCGGCCATCGGCCGCGGGCGCAGCAGGCGCAACGGCAAGCGCTTCAGCGTGGTTGCCACGGCCGGCAGATCGTTGCCGGCCTCCTTGCCCAGGAGCTCGAACACCAGTGCGGCTTTGACCGCATCCAGCCCGGCCTGGCGGCGCAGGTGCTCGCCAAAGCTGCGGCCCTTGCGCGGGCGCGACAGGTCAGCCAGCAGGCGTGCCTCATCGCGGCCCGGCACCAGATCCAGCCACAGGGTGGCGTGGCCCTCACGGTTGATGGTCTCGCGCAGGTCCGCAGCCAGGGCGTAGACCAGGCTGCCTTCGATGCCGTATTCGCTGGCCACGCACTCGCCCTGCAGCGATTGCGGTTGGCCCTGCAGGTCGATCCAGTGCGCGACCACCGCCTTCAGCGGTGCACCGGCATTGCGCTGGGCAAAGAACGGGGTCCAGTCCACGTCGAAGCCGCAGTTGGCCGATTGCAGCGGGGCGATGTCCACGCCGCGCGCCTGCAACGGCGCGACCCAGGCGCCATCGCTGCCCAGCTGCGGCCAGCTGCCGCCGCCCAGCGCCAGCACGGTGGCGTCGGCGTGCACGTCCAGCGGGCCGTCGGCGGTGCTGAAGCACAACGCGCCATCATCGCTCCAGCCCGTCCAGCGGTGGTTGGCGTGCAGGCGCACGCCCTGTTCCTTCAGCCGCCGTACCCAGCCGCGCAGCAGCGGCGCCGCCTTGCGGTCGACGGGGAACACGCGGCCCGAACTGCCCACATAGGTCTCCACGCCGAAGCCGGCCGCCCAGTCACGCAGCGCCTGCGCGTCAAAGCCGTCCAGCCAGCGGCCGACCGCGGCGGACTGGTCGCGGTAGCGGCTGTCGAACAACGGGCGCGGGTCGGAATGGGTCAGGTTGAGGCCGCCCTTGCCGGCAATCAGGAACTTGCGGCCGGGCGAACCCTTGGCTTCGTACAGGTCCACGTCCAGGCCCGCCGCGCGCAGGCGCTCGGCGGCGAACAGGCCGGCCGGACCGCCACCGATGACGGCGACCCGGCGCGGCGGTGCGCCATTACGGTTTGACATCGAGCAGCTCGACATCGAACACCAGCGAGGAACCGGCCGGGATCGGGCCGACGCCGCGGTCGCCATAACCATAGGCCGGCGGGATCATCAGGGTGCGCTTGCCGCCCACCTTCATGCCGGCCACGCCTTCATCCCAGCCACGGATGACCTGGCCGGCGCCGAGGGTGAAGGTGAACGGTTCGCCACGGCCGACCGAGCTGTCGAAGGTCTTGCCGTGCTTGCTTTCGGTGCGCTGGTCGTAGATCCAGCCGGTGTAGTGCACGCTCACCTTCTGCCCGGGCGCGGCTTCGGCGCCGGTGCCGACCTGGGTATCGATGCGCTCGAAGGTGGCCAGGGTGCCACCCGGCGGCGGACCGGACGGTTCGCGGGCACAGCCGGCGGCGACAAGGGACAGCAGCAGGGGAAGCAGCAGGCGGCGCATCGGCGTCTCCGGGATGGGCGGTGTCGGGGGCGGCAAGGGTAGCGCATCAGCGCCGGGTATCATGGTGGCATGGCCAAACTCCTGCTCAATCTCCGCAACGTCGGTGACGACGAATACGCCGATGTATGCACGCTGCTGGACCAGCATGGCATCGCCTGGTACCGCACCGAACCCAGCCCGTGGGGCATTTCCAACGGCGGCCTGTGGCTGAGCGAGGATGGCGACCAGCCGCGGGCGAAGGCGCTGATGGCCGAGTACCAGGCGGCGCGCGGGGTGCGCGTGCGTGCCGAGCGCGAGCAGGCACTGCGCGAGGGCACGGCCGAGACGTTCGGCAGCCTGCTGCGGCGGCGGCCGGTGTTCGTGGTGCTGGTGCTGCTGGGCATGATCGTGGCGGCGGCACTGGTGCTGCTGCCGTTCGTGCTGTTGCGGGGCTAAGCCCCCGAGGTAGTGCCGGCCGCTGGCCGGCAAGGGCTCGGATCCCTCCGCCGCGCGGAGGGCTCTGACCCCTGGATCTGTCCATGCGGCCGACAGGCGCTAAAATGGCGGGATGATCGCCAATACCGCTGCCTACCACTTCGCCGTCATCGACGCCCCCCAGGCCCTGTGCGACCAGCTGCTGGCGCGCGCCGAGGCGGCGGAGCTGCGCGGAACCATCCTGGTGGCGGGCGAGGGCCTGAACCTGTTCCTGGCCGGGGCGCCGGAGGCGATCGAGGGTTTCTACGCCGCCCTGCATGCCGATGCGCGTTTTGCCGGCATGCGGGTCAAGACCAGCTTCAGCGAGCACCAGCCGTTCGCGCGCCTGAAGGCGAAGGTGAAGGACGAGATCATCAGCTTCCGCCGCGATGACGGCCAGCCGCTGGAGTATCCGCGGGCGCCGGCCGTGGACCCGGCCACCGTGCAGCGCTGGCTGCGCCAGGGCCACGACGATGCAGGCAAGCCGGTGGTGATGCTCGACACGCGCAACCTGCAGGAAGTGGAGTACGGCACGTTCAAGGACGCACTGGTGCTGCCCATCCACAAGTTCACCGATCTGCCGGAGGCCCTGGCGCCACACCGCGAGGCGCTGAAGGACAGCACCGTGGTCAGCTTCTGCACCGGTGGCATCCGCTGCGAGAAGGCCGCCCTGTGGATGCTCAACGACGGCATGGACAACGTGCTGCAGCTTGACGGCGGCATCCTTGGTTACTTCGAGGAGGTCGGCGGCGAGGGCTACGAGGGCCGCTGTTTCGTGTTCGATGAGCGCGTGGCGCTGGATGCCGCGCTGCAGCCGATGGTGGACGAGCCGCTGGCCGAGCCGCGCCCGAGCGCGTTCTGACCGCGCGTCTCTGTAGAGCCGAGCCCATGCTCGGCTGCCGTTGAGCGGTTGAAAGCAGCCGAGCATCGGCTCGGCTCTACACCCATCCCGCAGGAATCAGCATCCTGCCACCGTCACTGGCCGTGGCCCCGTCCCGACCCCATGCAAGGGGACATCCTGTGACGGAAATACGCCTGATGATCCCGTTGTCGATCCTCGACCTGGCCCCGGTCTGCGAGGGCAGCGATACCACCGCCGCCTTCGCCAACATGCTGGAACTGGCCCAGCACGCCGATGCGCTGGGCTACCGCCGCTACTGGCTGGCCGAACACCACAACATGCCCGGCATCGCCAGCGCGGCCACCGCCGTGCTGATCGGCCACGTAGCCGGCGGCACGAAGCGCATCCGCGTCGGCTCCGGCGGCATCATGCTGCCCAACCACGCGCCGCTGCAGGTGGCCGAGCAGTTCGGCACGCTGGCCTCGCTGTACCCCGACCGCATCGACCTGGGCCTGGGCCGTGCACCCGGTACCGACCAGCCCACTGCGCGCGCCCTGCGCCGCTACTTCGACAGCGCCGACCAGTTCCCGCAGGACGTGCGCGAGCTGCTGCACTACTTCGAACCGGTGCAGCCCGGCCAGGCCGTGCAGGCCGTGCCCGGTGGCGGCCTGCGGGTGCCGACCTGGATCCTCGGTTCCAGTCTGTTCGGTGCGCGCATGGCCGCCTCGATGGGCCTGCCGTATGCCTTTGCCTCGCATTTCGCGCCCGACTCGATGGACGAAGCGCTGGCGGTCTATCGCCGCGAATTCCGCCCCTCGGCCACGCTCAAGCAGCCGCACGCGATGCTGGCGCTGAATGTCGTGGCCAGTGACAGTGAAGCCGAATCGCGCCGCTTGTTCACCAGCCAGCAGCAGAGCTTCGTCAACCTGCGCCGCGGCCGCCCGGGCAGGATCCCGGCGCCGATCGACGATATCGAAACCTTCTGGGAACCGCACGAGAAGCTGGGCGTGGAACGCGCGCTGGCCTGCACCGTACTGGGCGATCCGCAGCAGGTGGCCGAGGGCATCGCCGCGTTCGTTGACCGCCACAAGCCCGACGAACTGATGCTGACCGCCAATCTGTACGACCACCGCGCGCGCCTGCGCTCGTTCGAGCTGGCCATGCAGGCCTGGCATGCCCGCCACGCAGGCTGAACATCTGCATCACGGCGCATTGCACCCGCGCCGGGTCTGATGGGGGCTCCTCATTCCGGAGCCCCCACCATGGCCGATACCCGCGCCGAACACATTGCCCAGCTGGCCGAACTGATCAAGGACGTGGAGGTGGCGATGTTCACCACCGTCGGTGTCGATGGCCGCCTGTACAGCCGCCCGCTGGGCACCCAGCAGGTCGCCTTCGATGGCGATCTCTGGTTCGCCACCGCCGCCGACAGCCCGAAGGTGGCCGAGATCGCGCTCAATCCGCGGGTCAACGTGGCCTACGCCTCGCCATCCAAAAACACCTATGTGTCGGTGGCCGGGCGTGCGCGCATCGTCGATGACCGGGCGAAGATCGAGGAGCTGTGGTCGCCGCCGATGAAGCTGTTCTTCCCGGGCGGCAAGGATGACCCGAACCTGCGGCTGATCCACGTGCGCGCCGATTCGGCCGAATACTGGGATGGCCCCGGCACGCTGCTGGGCAAGGCGCTGAGCTTCGTGCTGTCGGCGGTGCAGGACGAGCCGGCGCAGTTGGGCGACAACGGGTTCATCGACTTGCGGTGAGGGTTTCGGCCCGCCGGGCATGGCCCGGCGCTACCGTGCACGGGCGCCCTTACATCTCGCCGTTCTGGCGTGCCTTGCGCTGGCGGTCGACGCGGAAGATGTAGCGCTGGATGGCGCTGTCGCCGCCGCGTGGCAGATCGTCGAAACGCATGCCGATGCGCTTGACCTCGATGCCGTTGGGCTGCCGCTGCGGCAGCATGTTGCAGACCACCAGGGTGATCTGCAGGTCCGGGCCATCCGGCATCGAGAGCACGGCGTTGTAGCGCTTCTGCAGGCTGAATACCGCGCAGTCGTTGGGCACGGTGACCGCCAGGCCGCCGCCGCTGATGTCCACCACGCGCATGGACAGCGCATCGCTGCCCACTTCACCGGCGGGCAGGCTCAGCTGCGGCGAGTCGGTGATGGGGGTTTCCAGCCGGTACAGCTCGCGCCGCTGCAGGTGCACCAGCTCTTCGGGCAGCGGGGCGCGGAAGGCCACGTGGCCGTCGTTGTCCACCCGCTGCAGGTCGTGCAGGCGGAAGCGCACCAGCACACGTTCCAGCTGGGCGAAGCACAGCAGGTGGTCGGCCTGTTCGGCGGCGCGGTTGGAGGCTTCCTGGGGGCTGCCATCCAGCAGCAGGAAGTCGTCGTCCTCATCCAGCTCGAGCAGCGCGGTGGGGAAGGATCGATCGCGACCGTCGACATGGGCGTTGATCAGCGAGCGCTGGTCGATCAGCGAACGCAGCAGCTGGCGCAGCTGGCGGGGATTGCGCACCAGGAAGCGTTCGTCGGCGGCGTCGGCCGCGTGGGCATCGTGCAGGTCGGTGTCGTGGCCGTCGGACATGGAATCTTGGTTCTGGGGCGGGGGCCGACACGCGCTGGCGCGTGGCTTGAAGGAAGTATCGGCCGGGGGCGGCAATTATGAAGTGTGAAGTTCATCACTCTACACGAGTGGGCTCAGAGCCCTTTCCCGATGGGAAAGGGATCTGACCCCTTGGCGATCTCGCGCACGCGCCGCATCACGGCGGGATCGCCGTGGCCGTCGTCAAGGTGGAAACGCGCCACGGCCTCGGCCAGCAGCCCGGCCTGTTCGGCCATGCCGTGCGTGGCATGGGTCGAATCCTCCACCAGCGCGGCGTTCTGCCGGGTGGCGGCATCCATCTGCGCGATGCTCTGGTTGACCTGCTCGATGCCGGCACTCTGTTCCTGCGAGGCGGCGGAAATCTCGCCCATGATCTGGTTGACCTGCTGCACGGCCTGCACGATCTGCCCCATCGTGCCGCCCGCCCGGTCGACCAGGCGGGCGCCCTCGGTGACCTTGCCGACCGAATCGTCGATCAGGCCCTTGATCTCCTTGGCCGCGGCCGCCGAACGTTGCGCCAGCGTGCGCACTTCGCTGGCAACCACGGCGAAACCGCGGCCCTGCTCGCCGGCACGTGCGGCCTCGACGGCGGCGTTCAGCGCCAGGATGTTGGTCTGGAACGCGATGCCGTCGATGACGCTGACGATCTCGGCAATCTTCTTCGAGGATGCCTGGATGGCCGACATGGTGGTGACCACCTGGCCGACCACGGCGCCGCCTTCGCCAGCCACGTCGGCTGCACCGCTGGCCAGCTGGTTGGCCTGGCGCGCATGTTCGGCGTTCTGGCGCACGGTGGCAGTCAGTTCTTCCATGGTCGCGGCGGTTTCTTCCAGGCTGGCGGCCTGCTGTTCGGTGCGGTCGGCCAGGTGGCCATTGCCGCGCGACAGGCCATCGGCGCTGGCGGTGAGCGTGGTCGAGGCGGACTGGATGCTGCCCACGATGGCGGTGAGCTGGGCGACGGTGGTGTTGGCATCGTCGCGGATGCGGGCGTATACGCCCTGGAAATCACCCTGCATGTGCGCGGTCAGGTCGCCGCGTGACAGCGACGACAGTAGCTGGGAGATCTGATCGAGGCTGGATGCGCTGGCATCGAGCAGGCTGTTGAGGCGCTCGGCCAGCTGCAGGAAGAAGCCTTCCTTGCCGGCGGTGACGACGCGGCCGCTGAAGTCGCCCAGAGAGGCGGCCTCGACGATCTCGCCCAGTTCTTCTTCCACCTGCAGTTCGACGGTGCGGTCGGCCCATTCCACCACGAAGCCGTGGCGCTGGCCGGCGCCATCGATGATCGGGTTGACGATCAGGCGCATGCTGCGGCCGCCGACCCGGATCTGTGCCCGGTACGTGCCGGTGAGGCCGTCGATCAGCTGGGCCTGGTGGGCGGGGTTGCGGTGGAAGATGTCGATGCTGCGGCCGAGCAGGTCGGCAGCATTGAACTGCGGCAGGTCGCGGCGCAGGTCGGCTTCGGCGGCGGCCAGCATTTTCTGCAGGGGCCGGTTGACGAAGACGATGGTGCGCTCGCGGTCGGCGATCATGACGTTGGTGGTGACATCGTCGAGCGCGGTGCGGATGCGCAGCGATTCACTGCTGGCGGCCTGTTCGCGGGCGCGCCGCTGCAGCAGCTGGTTGCCGGTCTGCACCAGCGCGGCGGCCAGCGAATCACGCGGGAACTGCGCGGACTGCAGGCTGTCAGGCAGCGGCCGGTCTTCGGCCAGGCCGTGTGCCAGCTGGGCCAGCTGCTGCGGGTCGTGGCCGAGCAGCAGCAGCTGCCGGCGCATCTGTACCGCCATCACCGACAGCAGGCCTGCTTCCACCACCACGTACAGCGCATGCAGCGCCAGCACGCCCAGGCCGCTGCCGGTGGCAAACACCGGGTAGGGCAGGCCACGCACCTGCAGCGCGTAGAACAGCACGTGGTGCACAGCGATGGCGGCGGCGGCCACCACGATCGGCAGCCAGTCGCGGTAGTACAGCAGCAAGGCGATCAGCACGATGACCGTGAAGTGGGTTTCCAGCTGCCCGTGGGTCTGGTGGATGAGCGTGGCCGACAGCACCATCCAGGCCAGCGCAACGGTGCAGCGGCTGAGGCGGGTGCCCGGCAGGCCGTGCACCTGCAGCGCGGTGACGAGCAGCGTCGGCAGCGACACCGCCAGCCACGGGGTCCACTGCCCACTGCCCACTGCGCAGGGCCAGGCCCAGCGAAACCAGCACCAGTGCGGCGGTGACTGCCAGGAACAGGCGATCAGCGCTGGCCGACATGGCGCGCAGGAACGGCGGGGTTTCGTGACCGCCCGGTGGCGTGGGGCGCGGGGTCGATGCGTGCATGCACTACTCCTTGAGGCATGGGCATGGGTTGGAAAGGATGAGCGGCGCCTGCGGTCCGCGCAGGAGCTGGCCGACCAGTGCGGTGGCAGCCAGCGGGCCGCGGCTGCAGCCTGGCCCGAGCAGGGCCGGGCCGGCGTAGACCAGGCGCTGGTCGTGCAGGACCAGCCAGTCGAAGGGCAGGGCGAGGGTACTGTTGCGCGTGGCCACGCCCAGCGGCGGGGCTGTACTGGCAGCGCACGGGCAATGGCCGGGCTGGCGCAGCAGCAGGGGATGGTCGCGGCTGGCGGCGAGCAGGGAGGGCGGGACCTGCGCCAGCAGCTGCACGGGATTCCAGTCGCTGGCCACGGGCATGGCGGTGCGGGCGCCCTGCAGCCACAGCACGGGCAGGGTCCAGCCCAGCCATGCGGCCAACAGCAGCATGCCGGCCAGGGCCGACCAGCGCGGGGCTGGGCTCGGAGGGGAGTCGGCGCTGGCGGGCATCATCGGGCCTGCTCGGGGGGCGTTCTCCGATAGCGGCGCGATGGCGTGAAGCTGAAGAGAAAATAAATTAATGCGTCATGCGTGGATGGGTTCGTTGGATGAACCCATCCACGCACGGCGTGGACCTACATCAAGCGTGGCCCTGGCTCAGAACTCCTGCCAGTCACCTTCACCGGCCAGTGCCGGCTGCGCCACCGGCTTGCGGACCCGCGACGGGGGCTGGCTGGCCACCGGAGCCGGCTTGCGTGCGGCAGGCAGTGCGGCGACGGGGCGCGGCGCGGCGGGGCTCAGGCCCGGGGTGGCCAGGCGGAAGCGGGCCACGGCCTCGCCCAGCTGCGCGGCCTGGTCTTCCATGGCACGCGCGGCGGCGGTGGCTTCTTCCACCAGCGCGGCATTCTGCTGGGTGGTTTCGTCCATCTGCACGACCGTCTGGTTGACCTGCTCGATGCCCGCGCTCTGCTCCTGCGAGGCGGCGGAAATCTCGGCCATGATGTCGGTGACGCGCTGCACCGAGGCGACGATTTCGCCCATCGTGCTGCCGGCCTGATGCACCAGGCTGGAGCCTTCGGCGACCTTGCCGACCGAATCGTCGATCAGGCCCTTGATTTCCTTTGCGGCAGCTGCGGAGCGCTGCGCGAGGGTGCGAACTTCGCTGGCGACCACGGCGAAACCACGGCCCTGCTCACCGGCACGCGCGGCTTCCACGGCGGCATTCAGTGCCAGGATGTTGGTCTGGAAGGCGATGCCGTCGATGACGCTGATGATCTCGGCGATCTTCTTCGACGAGGCTTCGATGGCCGACATGGTGGTGACCACCTGGCCGACCACGGCGCCACCCTGCGAGGCAACGCCGTGCGCGCCGATGGCCAGCTGGTTGGCCTGCCGCGCATGTTCGGCGTTCTGCTTCACGGTGGAGGTCAGTTCCTCCATCGACGCTGCGGTTTCTTCCAGGTTGGCGGCCTGCTGTTCGGTGCGGCGCGACAGGTCGCTGTTGCCCGAGGCGATCTCGCCCGCGGCCAGGGTGATGCTGCCGGCGCTGGCCTGGATCTGGCCGACGATCTGGGTCAGCTGGGCGACGGTGGTGTTGGCATCGTCGCGCATGCGGGCGAAGACACCGTGGAACTGGCCGTCCATGCGCGCGGTCAGGTCGCCTTCGGCAATGGCCTGCAGCAGCTGCGAGAGCTGGCCCAGGTTGCCATCGGCCACCTGCATCATCGAGTTCAGCTGTTCGATCATCACCTTGAAGTCATGGTCGAAGCGATCGGCGTCGCCGCGCTGGCTGAAGTCACCGGCGGCAGCGGCGCTGGCCAGGTGCTGGATCTGCGTGTTGATGGCCAGCAGGCTGGCCTTGGCGGCATCCATCGCCTCGTGCAGGAAGGCACGGGTGCCCGGCAGGCGCTGTGCATCCTGGGTCAGGTTGCCGGCGGCGTACTGGTTCAGTACGTCGATGGCAGCGCGGATCGAATCGAGGTGTTCGAAGATGACGGTGTTGATGCCGCCGGCCAGCTGGCCGTAGACGCCGGGGAAATCCTCGGGGATGCGATGGCTGATGTCCGGGCCGGCATGCATCTGCGCCATCAGTTGGGTCTGCTCGGAGAAGCGGCGCAGCATGGCGGTCATGTCGCCGGTGGCGGTCAGCATGCGGCCGGCTTCGTCCTTGCTGGTGGCCTGGGTGCTGACGCTCAGGTCGCCGCGGGCGACGGCCTGGATGGCGGTCAGTGCCTTGCCGAGCGGAACGGTGACCGCGCGCGAAATGACCACGGCCAGCGCAGCGGCGACCAGCGACAGCAGCACGATGCAGCTGACGACGGCGATGATGCTGTTGCGGTGGGTGGCATTGGCGGCGTCGATCTTGCCCTGCATCTGCGTGCCGAGGAAGGCGCTCAGTGCCTTCAGTTCCTCGAAGGCCTTTCGCCGCGCGGGGCGGGACTGTTCGTCGGAGACCTGCTGGGCCAGCACGCCGTCGCCGGCGTTGGCGGCTTCGCGCAGCTTGGCGTTGGCGGCGAAGTAGGCGTCCACGCCGGCCTTCACCGGCTGGTACAGCGCGCGTTCCTTCTCGCCGGCCGGCAGGGCGGCGTAGGCGGCCAGCTCCTTGTGCACGATGACGGCGGTGTCGTCCATGCGCTTGTTGTAGTCGGCCACCTTTTCCGGCTGGTCCAGCATGGTCAGCAGGGCCATCTCGTAGGTGCGGAACTCGCCGAGCTGCGAACGCACTTCGCCCAGATGCTGCACCGAGGGAATGTCGTTGCTGGCCATGCTGCCCAGCTGAGTGTTGGCTTCGCTGAGGCGGACCAGGGCGAACAGCCCCAGGACCAGGGTCATCAGCGTTGTCAGGGTGAACCCCACGGCCAGCTTGCGGGCGATGGGCAGATCGTGGAACCACTTCATGCAGGGTGCTCCAGGTGGGCAGAGGGAAACGGTCGTGCCGGTGGGGGTTCGGTGATTGCCGTCAAAGCCAGATAGCGGCGTGGCCTGCACGGACTTTATGGATGGATGTCACATTCGTGTGCGTAGGGTGAAACCGCGCGAAAGCCTTGCAGGGCGGGCGCCTGCACTTGGCGGGGTGGTTGCACGGGAAACTGCCTGCGCGACGGAGATCACATTGCGTGACCCCACACACCGTGCAAACGAAAACCGCCGCCCCTGGGGGCGGCGGTCCGGAGTACAGCGCGGTGCGGTAGGTCAGGCGGCCTGCGGCACGCGCAGCGAGCGCACCAGGCCACCGATGTCGACGATCAGGGCGACGCGGCCGTCGCCAAGGATGGTGGCACCGGACACGCCGCCGATGCGGCGGTAATTGTTCTCGATGTTCTTCACCACCACCTGCTGCTGGCCGACCAGTTCGTCCACTTCCAGTGCGATCTTCTGGCCATCGCCCTCGACCACCACCACCAGCGATTCGCTGTTGGCGCCGCGGGCACCATAGCCGTAGTACTCGCTGAGCGAGAGGATCGGCAGGTACTCGCCGCGCACCCGCAGCACGCGGCCTTCGCCGGCCATGCTGCGGATGTCCTCGGCCTGCGGCTGCAGGGCTTCGAGCACGTAGGCCAGCGGCAGGATCAGGGTTTCGCCGGCCACCGCCACGGTCATGCCGTCGAGGATGGCCAGGGTCAGCGGCAGGCGGATCAGCGTGCGCGTACCACTGCCCAGGCTGCTCTCGATCTGCACCTCGCCACCCAGCGCCTGGATGTTGCGGCGGACCACGTCCATGCCCACGCCCCGGCCGGACAGATCGGTCACGGCATCGGCGGTGGAGAAGCCAGGCTGGAAGATCAGGTCCCAGACCTGCGAATCGGTCGGATTGTCCGGCACGGCCAGGCCGCGCTCGTGGGCCTTGGCCAGGATCTTGGTGCGGTCCAGGCCGCGACCATCGTCGCTGACTTCGATGACGATGTGGCCGCCCTGGTGCGAGGCCGCCAGGGTGATCGTGCCGGTCTCGTCCTTGCCCGCGCCACGACGCACGTCTGGCATTTCCAGGCCGTGGTCGATGGAGTTGCGGACCAGGTGGACCAGCGGATCGGCGATCTTCTCGATCAGGCCCTTGTCCAGTTCGGTGCCTTCGCCGACGGTGCGCAGGCGAACCTGCTTGCCGAGGCGGGTGGAAAGGTCGCGGACCAGGCGCGGGAAGCGGCGGAACACCGCATCGACCGGCAGCATGCGCACGCCGATCACCGCTTCCTGCAGGTCGCGGGTGTTGCGTTCAAGCTGGTCCAGGCCGGCGAACAGGCTTTCAGCATGCACCGGGTCCAGTGCGTGCGAGACCTGCTTGAGCATGGCCTGGGTGATGACCAGTTCGCCGACCAGGTTGATGAGGGCGTCCACCTTGTCAACGCTGACGCGGATCGAGGTTTCGGCTTCCTGGGCGCCACCGCCATTGGCGGCCGGCGCGGCGGAGGTGGCAGCGGCCACCGGTGCAGCGGGGGTGGAAGGGGCAACAACGGGTGCAGCAGGGGCCTGGGTAGCGAGGCTCGGCGGCGCGGCCGGACGGATGTCCAGTTCGCAGTCATCCACCACCCAGGCAAACGTATCTTCGATCTTGCTGCGCGGCACCTTGCCGACCAGGCCCAGGTCCCACGCCAGGTGGGCCTCCAGCGGGTCGAGCTGGGCAAAGCCGGGCAGGCGCTCCATGCGCGCAGCCACCTGCAGCGAACCGAGGTGTTCCAGTTCGCGGATGATGCGCAGCGGATCGTTGCCGCTCATGAACAGCGACGGCGCAGGGGTGAAGCCGATCTGCCAGGCTTCGGGCGTGTCGTCGACCTTGGCTTCGGCGGCAACCGGGGCGCTGGCGGCGGCCTGGCCGGACAGCACCGCTTCCAGGCGCGCCTTCACCGCAGCAACGGCGGCCGGATCGGCGGCCTGGCCATGTTCGGCTTCGCGCAGCAGGGCGCGCAGCACGTCCACCGAGGACAGCATGGCGTCGACGGCGACCGGTTCCAGTGCGCGCTTGCCGGCACGCAGCTCATCAAGCAGCGTTTCCAGCACGTGGGTCAGGCCGGCGATCGCATCGAAGCCGAAGGTGCCGGCGCCCCCCTTGATGGAGTGGGCGGCGCGGAACACCGAATTGATGATCTCCGCGTCCTGTTGCCCCGATTCCAGGGCCAGCAGGCCGGCCTCCATCGCGTCGAGGCCTTCGCGGCTCTCCTCGAAGAAGGTGGCGTGGAAGCGTTGCAGGTCCATGCTCATGGCAGAGGCAATCCGGAAACGTGGGGAAGGGGCGGTTCAGGGGTGCGGGGCGATCAGCCCAGCACCTTCTGCACGGTGGCGACCAGCTGTTCGGGGTTGAACGGCTTGACCAGCCAGCCGGTGGCACCGGCGGCCTTGCCTTCGGACTTCTTGTCCGCTGCCGACTCGGTGGTCAGCATCAGCATCGGGGTGAACTTGTAGTCCGGCAGCTGGCGCAGTTCACGGATCAGGCTGATGCCATCCATGTTCGGCATGTTGACGTCGGTGACCACCGCGTTGAAACGCTGGCCCTTGGCGCGACCGAGCGCGACCGCGCCGTCTTCGGCTTCTTCGACGGCAAAACCGGCCGAGGTGAGGGCGAAGGAAACCATCTGGCGCATCGACGCCGAATCGTCCACCACCAAGATACGTGCGCTCATGCAGCGTTCTCCACAGATTTCAGGTTGTCATGGGGTACGTCCAGGCCCAGGGCCTGGGTGACGCCCAACAGGCGGGCGGCGTCACGGAAGGTTGCAGTGCAACCGTGGAAGCCGGTGCCCAGGCCCGCCTCGCGGCGTGCCTGCACGAACGCACACAGCACCTGCACGCTTGCCGTGTGGATGCGACCGACCTGGCTTGCGTCCAGGGTCAGTTCGCCTGCTTCCGCCACGAGGGGCGAAAGGCGGTTCTTGAGCTCGGTGCTGTTCTCGATGCCGAGATCGTCACCCAGTTCGACAGTGCTCATCGTTGCTCCGGACAAACGGTTCCGAGATCCATAACGGCACCCGGCAGGGGTTCTTTAGGGTTGAATCGATTAGTAGATCCACGCCATGCGTAGGCGCGTCCAGTAGATCCACGCGATGCGTGGATGGCGATTACCCCAACAACCGGGTCGCGTCGAGCAGGATCATCGGCCGCTGGCTGATGCGGGCCACGCCCCGGAACAGCTCGTTGGAGATCTGGCAGATGCGCGCGGTGTCGGGAGGCTCGATCTGCGAATCGGTGAGGTTGGCCACGTCTTCGACCGCCGATACACGCAGGCCCAGGGTCTCGCCGTTCTCTTCCAGCACCACGATGCGCGTCTGCGCGTCGTCTTCGGCGGTGACCGCGCCCAGGTGGATGCCCAGGTCCATCACCGGCACCACCTGGCCACGCAGGTTCATGATGCCGAGCATGGCCGGGGCGGTGCCGCGCAGCGGCAGCAGCGGCACGGGCAGGACCACTTCCTGCACCTTCAGCAGTTCCAGCGCATAGGCCTGGGTGCCACAGCGCAGCCGCAGCCAGCGCGAGGTGCGCTCGGCGGCACGGCGGTTGTGCGGGTTCGCGCCGTGCGGCGGCTGGTGGGCCTGCGCCTGCAGCTCCTGCCAGCTGCCGGGACGGCTGCCGGGTGGCGCGTCGAGGGCGATGCGCGGGGGCGGTGCGACCGCCGCCCGTGCGGCCGGGGCGGGCGCAGGGCGCGGCGCAACCGGCGCGATCGGTGCGGCCACGGCCGGCGCCGGTACCGCCTCGCCTACGGCCGCCGCTTCGAAGGCAGCCTGCAGGGCAGGGCTGTCGGTGTGCGCCAGGCGATGGCTGTCGGCGCCGTCGGTTTCGTAGATGACTTCGTCGGGCAGGTCGTCCCAGGTGGGCTTGGGAGCTGCCGGGTCGGTGGCGGGGTCGGATGCCGCTGCGCTCGCCGGGCCTGGCCCGGCGCTACCGGTGGCATCGCCCGTTTCGTAGATGACTTCGGCCGGCAGGTCGTCCCAGGTGGGCTCGCGTTCGGGTGCCGCGGCGCTCGCCGGGCCTGGCCCGGCGCTACCCGGGAGGGTGTCCACGGAGGCGGCAACGGTGGTGTGGCCGGTTTCGTAGATCACCTCGGCCGGCAGGTCATCCCACGTCGGCTCGCGCTCGGGCGGCGGTGCGGCCAGGGCGATGGCTTCGCCCAGCAGCTCGTCCAGGTAGTCGTCCAGCACGCCGGGGGTGTTCATGCCGCCTGCTCCAATGCACGCGCGTCTTCGCCGAGGATCCAGTTCAGGGCGCGGCGATAGGCGGCCAGGCCGCGGCCCGGGTAGTCCTCGCCCACGCTGGGCAGGGTCAGGCCGGCGGCGTTGCTGATGCGGGTGTCGATCGGGATCGCGTCTTCCCACACGCGGGTGCCGTGGCGGTCCTGCATGGTGCGCAGCGATTCGTTGCCGGCGCGGGTGCGGCGGTCGAACAGGGTCGGCAGGATCGAGATCGGCAGCGGACGGCGGCGCGAGCGCTCGACCATCTCGCCAGTGCGCACCATGCCGTCCAGACCGTGCAGGGCCAGCGGCTCGGCCTGGGTGGGAATGATCAGGCGGTCGGCCGCAGCCAGTGCGTTGATCATCAGCAGGCCCAGGGTGGGCGCGCAGTCCAGCAGGATGTAGTCATGCTGGCCCTGGTGGCGGGCAAGTGCGTTCTGCAGGGCCAGGCCCAGGCCGGGCTGGTTGGCGCTGCGGCGTTCCAGCGTGGCCAGCGAAGCCTGCGCGCACACGTAGTCCAGGCCGCCGATGCTGCTGGGGTGGCTCAGTGTGGACAGCTCGGCCGGCGGTGCGCCGAACAGTTCCAGCACGCCGGCCGGCGCCGGTTCCACCGGCACGCCGAAGGCGCGGGTAAGCGAGGCGTGCGGATCCAGGTCGATCAACAGCACGCGGTGGCCCTGTGCGGCCAGGCCGCGACCGAGGGCGAGGGTGGTGGTGGTCTTGCCGACTCCACCCTTCTGGTTGGCGACTGCCCAGATGCGCATCGGGTTACTCCTTCATTGCCGGGGGAACGGCGGCGCCGACGCGGCTGCCAGCCGGCACCGGCGGCAACTGCACCGGTGCGTTGGGGGAAACGGGGGTGCTGCGCGGTGAAGTGGCGGCCGTGTCAGTTGCCGCGCTGCCACCGGCGGCGGCGTTCAGGCGTTCGCCCAGCGGGTCGACCGCATGGCTGGTGTCGGCCAGGATGATGACCATCACCCGCCGGTTGCGGTTGCGGCCCTGCGCGCTGTCATTCTCTTCGCGCGGACGGAACTGGCCGTAGCCGACCATGGCCAGCCGCGAGGGCTGCACGCCCTGGTCGGCGAACAGGTGCACCACGCTGGCGGCGCGGCCGGCCGACAGTTCCCAGTTGGAGGGGAAGGTGGCGGTGGCGATCGGCACGTTGTCGGTGTGGCCTTCCACGCGCACGCTGTTGGGGACGTCGCGCAGCACGTCGGCCAGGCTGGCCAGGGTCTGCCGCGCATGCACGTCCAGCGCGGCCGATCCGGTCGGGAACAGGATGTCGCTGTTGATCTCCACTTCGATCCACAGCTCGGTGCGGCGCACGCTGATCATGCCGCGGTCGATCAGCGGCGACAGCGCCGCGGTCAGGCGGTCGGCGATGCTGCTGAGCTGGCGCTCGGCGCGGGCGATCTGGTCCTGGTTGTGCACCGACACCGGCATGCGCATCTGCGAGGCCATCGCCGGCAGCAGGGTGGGGTCGTGGGTGG